>JAOTUP010000448.1 GCA_029863825.1 Acidobacteriota bacterium
CGCTGGCGCTGGGTTTGGGCGACAACCGCGAACCGACGGGTCCGATGGACCGCCTGTTTGCGTCTCGCTGGTCGGCCGCAGCCGGTGGCGTTCTGCTGGGGCTATCCGTCTCGATGCGGTATCCGAACTTACTTCTGGCCATCGCTCTGCCGATCGCCTTGGCCCTCACCGGTCGTCGCAGCCGAGCTCTTGCAGCAGCGGTGAGCATCGTGGCGACACTCGCCGGCGGCCTTGCTCTCAACCAACTACTGACCGGTGCGGCGGTACCCTACAAGGCAGTGCGAGCGACATTCAATGAGGAGACGGGGTACCCTGCCGGCGAGGGCGCGGAGGAGCGACTCAGCCATTTCCAGACCGCGCAGGCGACTCATCGACTCGGCGTCGTGCCGCAAGTCCAACCGGCGGTCACCTTTTATTCCACTCTCTACTTCTTCGTCGGTCGACACACCGGCATTCTGCTCTACGGCCCCGCGGCTCTGGTGTTTGCCTGGCTCGTCGTCTTCGGGCACCGTCATGCTCAACGCGACCTCGTCGGGCTCACGCTTGTCGCTGCGGTCGTCGCCTTGGCCGCGTTCTACTTGCTGTGGATGCCACGAAACTACTTTGGCGGAGCGACCTTCCTCGGGAACAGATACTTTCTTACCGGGTATGTCCTTCTTCTCCTGGCGCCGCAGCGCGCGCCGGGGCGGCGTGCGCTGGCTTCAGTCTGGGTCATCGCCGGCCTGACGTTCTTCTCGGCGGCCACGTCGTCGGCGCGCACGTGGGATACCGACGGCACGAGTCAGATGCACGCCTCCGTCGGGATCTTCCGCCTCTTTCCCTATGAATCCACGGCGATGGATCTTGACGGGCGACGAGATCGCTACTGGTCCGATGAACTGGTGCGTTTCGTCGATCCGTTCGCCAAGGTCGGAGCGCAGGGCTTCAAGCTGTCTGCCGGATCGCCGGCAGCAGAGCTGGTCACTGCCTGCTCGCGCGAGCACGGCGTCATCCGACTGCTCGTTCAGTCTGACGTCCCGGAAGTCGAGGTGGTCTACCGCGACTGGCTGCAAAAGAAGCGATTTCGACTCAAGTCGGCCTCCGGAGGAGCGCGGGGGTTTCTGGAGATCGTGCCTTCTCCAACCGTGCGTCGACATTCCTACTGGTGGGATTCTGATGCATCGCTTGCCGTGAGGTCGTTTCGCCTCTCCTTGCGGACGCCCGATGGCGGACCGGCCGATGCTGAGGTGAGATATGCGGGTCCCTATCGATTCGTCCCTCGTTTCTACCGCGCAGAGACAGAGTCCGCGCGGATTCCAGGGCACGGGAGAGCAGCAAGTCTTCGCCGCCTGGCGTTACGAGTGCGCAACGTGGGCTCTCGCTATTGGGAAACTGATGATCCGATCCCGATCCTCGTTGGATACCGTCTCTTCCGGCTGCCGCGCACCGAGTCGGAGCCGGTCGCGATCGGACCGTTTTCACCGTTGCCGCGAAGGATTGCTCCCGGCGAGGTGCTGGAGATGGAGCTCGAAGCCGCCTGGCCGGAAGAGGAAGGGCGCTACGAGCTGGTCGTCGATCTGGTGGTAGCGGGGCTGAATTGGTTTGAAGAGTGGAACGGTGCGCCAGTCGCTCACAGACCGATCCGAGTGGTGACAGCAGCGGACGAGGGGACGTGAGGAGCATGGTACGCTGACGCTACGCACGGACCGTCCACTGTCATGAGTGAGAGAGAAAACGATGGTCGGCAGCCTACCGTGGCTTCCTTCCTCTCGGGAGAGAATCGCCGACTCTCCGATTGGCGCTGGTTGTGGGAGGGTGATCACGCTTTTCCGCTGCGCAGTCATCGCGGTGCTCTCGGGTACCTGATCGTTGCGGCGAAGAAGGCGCTGCGGAGCCTGGTTCGGGCTCCGCAAAGCGATTTGTGGGAGCGGCAGCGCGCCTACAATTTGATCATTCAAGAGCATCTCGAGAAGTCGGCGGATCTTCAGCGCTCCGTCGAGGAGCGGCTGGAGAGCCAGGACGCCAGGACAGCTGACATCGTTGGCTCACTGGGAAAGGACTTACAGATCGTTCAACGAGAGTTGTCGCGCGACCTGAGGCTGTCACAGGAAGCTCACGCTCGGGATCAGGAGGCTTTCCAGGGCGAAGTGCGAACGGTTCAAGACGAGCTCTGGAAATTCCTCGAGTCCCACAACGACCGACTGCAGGTGCTGGAGGGTTTTCACAACGACGGATGGAACGAGGTGAGGGATCACACCGCAGCCCTTTTCGCGCGACTCGATCAGAAGCTGGATCGCTATCGGCAGCTCACCCGAGACCGCTGGGATCGTCTGGGATCGCTCCTCGAGGTGGCGCAGAGCGGTGGCTCCCCAGCGTTGGCGCGCGTCGTCAATGAGGAGAAGTATGTCGAGTTCGAGGGCCTGTTCAGAGGGCGCGAGGAAGACATCGGCGATCGCCTGGCTCCCTATCTGGAGATTCTCACCGGCCGCGGTGAAGTTCTGGACCTCGGATGCGGACGTGGAGAGGGGCTGGAGGCGCTGGTAGCCGAGAACATCCCATGTCGCGGAGTGGACAGCAGCTCGGAGATGGTCGAGCGGTGCCGCTCGAAGCCCCTCGATGCGCATGTCGGAGACCTTT
>JAOTUP010000020.1 GCA_029863825.1 Acidobacteriota bacterium
AGACGCGATCGGAGGGGACGAACGATGAGAGCATCTCGCGTCCTCCATTTCATGGCACTGGGTGTGATGCTCGCAGTCGGCGTCGAAGCAGCGACCGTCGATGGAACAATCCGACGCAACCCGGACTTGAAAGCAGGGGCCGATGCCGATGGGCGAGTCCTGCTTTACACGCCGAAGCCGGTTCAACCGGGTTCGACGCACTCTCACTTCGACAACTCGGCGCTGCCGAATCTGCTGATGGAGCCGGGGATCAGCTCGGATCTCAAGAGCTTCAGAGTCGATTTGACCAAGCATGCAATGCAGGATCTGGGCTGGCAGCTCGGTGCGCTCAATGTCAAGGTCAACTACAGCGACTCCTCAGGCACAGGGTTCAAAGATCCGGTTCTCGGAGACGACAGGAAAGTCGCGTTCGAGGCGGCGGCTGAGACGTGGGGCGTGATTCTGGGTAGCTCGATCAACGTCAACGTCGAAGCCCGCTTCCGGGACCTCAGATGCAGCGAGGAAGGCGGCACGTTGGCGTCGGCGGGACCGAGATTCGTCTTTATCGACTTTCCGGGTGGCACGCCCGGCACCTGGTATCCGGGGCCGCTGGCCGAATCGGTCGCGGGAGACAACTTGAGCACCGCCGACGATCCGAACGCGGGCGCCGCGGACATCGTCGTGACGTTCAACAGCGGCATCGACGAGGAATGCCTGGGCGCGGGAAGCGGTTTCTACTACGGGCTCGACAGCAACGCGCCAGCGGGCCGGATCTCGTTCTCGACGGTGGCCCTGCACGAGCTCGGTCACGGTCTCGGCTTTGTCGGCCTCGTCGACTCGGATACGGGTGATCTCTTCAGGCGGGCGCCCGACATTTTCACCACACTGACCTACGACACGAAGAAGAAGAAACACTGGGACGAGATGACCACGACGCAGCGCAAGAAATCCGCGAAGCGAAGCCGCAAGGTGAGCTTCGATGGCGAGAACACGACGCGTCGCGCCGCTCGCGTGCTGAAAGGCAAGATCGTTGTCGAGATCAGCGAGCCGGAGAAGCTGGCCGGCGCCTACGATGTCGGCACGGCGAGCTTCGGTCCAACTCCCAACAAAACAGGGGTCAGCGGTGAGCTGGCCCTGGTTGACGACGGCAGCGCCACGCCGACCTTTGCCTGTCAACCGATTCTCAATGGCGATGACATAGCGGGCAAGATCGCGGTGATCGATCGCGGCGATTGTTTCTTCGTCGACAAGGTGAAGAATGCCCAGAACGTGGGCGCTGTGGGCGTCATCATCGTGCACAACGAATCCGGTCCGCCGCCGGGCCTGGGTGGGAGCGATGACTCGATCGTGATTCCCTCGGTCCGTGTCGGCAAGAAAGACGGCAAGAAGATCAAGCGCCATCTCAGGAGGGAGTGAGGGGGTAAGGGCTCTCGAGGGCTTGGGGGTCTGAGGGCCTGAGGAGGTCTCGGCGCCATCGCCCTCGACAGCTCGGGTGATCGCTGAAGCGCCGGCTCGGGTGTCCCCTTTATGAGCGCAGAGATGCTCACTCGGGGACAGCCCGTCGCCGCTGTCAAACGTGCTGACGGGCGACGGGACAGAGAAGAGCCGACGCGTCATGTGGCAAGGCTGATGATCTTCGGGGTCTTGGGAGTGAGGAGCCTGGCGCCATCGCCCTCGACAGCTCGGGTGATCGCTGAAGCGCCGGCTCGGGTGTCCCCTTGTGAGCGCAGAGATGCTCACTCGGGGACAGCCCGTCGCCGCTGTCATCGATGAACCGCACGCGCGTCTGTGTCGACGGGGTGATGTGGCAGGTGTCTTTCACGCCCTCACGCCCTCACTGCCGCGCTAACATGGCCGGCATGGATTTCTCCCTGTCGGAAGAGACTGCAACAGTTCTCGAGATGATCGAGGACTTCGTGGCTAACGAGCTCGTGCCGCTCGAGGCGCGCTTCCTCCACGAGGCGTTCACCACCCTTTTGCCCACGGTTCAAGAAAAGCGTCTATCAGTTAAACAGATGGGTCTATGGGCGCCGTGCCACCCAGCGGAACTCGGCGGCATGGGCCTCGGGCTCGTCGACTTTGGATTGGTTTCCGAAGCGCTCGGCCGCTCGCCGCTGGGCCATCTCGTTTTCGGCTGTCAGGCTCCCGACGCCGGTAACGTGGAGATTCTCCACCGCTACGGCACGTCGGAGCAGAAAGAGCGTTACCTGGGACCGCTGGTGGCGGGGGAGATTCGCTCGTGCTTCGCCATGACCGAGCCGGAGATGCCGGGGTCGAACCCGGTGATGATGGAAACGACCGCCGTCGCCGATGGCGACGACTATGTGATCAACGGTCAGAAGTGGTACTCGACGGCTGCCGACGGGGCAAACTTCGCCGTTGTCATGGCGGTCACGGATCCCGATGCACCCTCGCACTTGCGCGCCAGCATGGTGATCGTGCCGACCGCGACACCGGGCTTCGACCTGGTACGCAACATCCGTGTCATGGGACACACCGGAGAGGACTACTTCAGCCACGGGGAGGTCCTGTTTCATTCCTGTCGCGTGCCTCGGGCGAATCTTCTCGGGCCCGAAGGACAAGGGTTCATCATCGCGCAACAGCGGCTGGGCCCAGGCCGGATTCATCACACGATGCGCTGGCTCGGCATTGCCTCGCGGGCGTTCGATCTGATGTGTGAGCGGGCGGTCGAGCGAGTGATCGCACCCGGCAAGACGCTGGCGGACAGTGAGATCATCCAGACCTGGATCGCGGAGTCGAAGGCCGAGATCGAGGCGGCTCGCGCCCTGACGCTCAAAACCGCCTGGACGATCGAGCAACGGGGCTGGAAGGCGGCGCGCCAGGACATCTCGATGATCAAGTTCCTTGTGGCGGGAACGATGCAGAGGGTCGTCGACAGGGCCCTCCAGGTGCACGGCGGTCTGGGTATGACCGATGACACGCCGTTGGCGTTTTTCTACCGCCACGAGCGAGCGGCGCGAATCTACGACGGTCCCGACGAGGTGCAGAAGCTGTCGCTGGCGCGCCGGATTCTGAAGGAGTACCGAGGGGGGGTAAGGGTGTGGGGGGCGCGAGGGCTTGAGGGCGTGAAGAGGCCTCGGCGCCGTCGCCCTCGACATCTCGAGTGATCGTTGCAGATCGGCGCGGGTGTCCCCTCGTGAGCGCAGAGATGCTCACTCGGAGACAGCCCGTCGCCGCCGGCAGACGTGTCGGCTATTGAGACGGCCGGGCGAGGTGTCACGAGGCATGGAGGATCGGTGGGAACTTGGGAGGGAAGAGCTTGAGACCATCGCCCTCGACATCTCGAGTGATCGTTGCAGATCGGCGCGGGTGTCCCCTCGTGAGCGCAGAGATGCTCACTCGGGGACAGCGCGTCGCCAACGTCGTCGATGAACCGGACTCGCGTCTGTGTCGGCGGAGTAATGTGGTGGGCGTCTTTCATGCCCTCACGTCCTTACGCCCTCACGGCGGTACGATGGACGCCATGACGATGAGCGATCGAACCCGTCCGGTGCGGCCTGGTGAAGAACTTGATATCGCCGCGGTGGAAACGTATCTCCGGGCCGAGATCCCAGGCCTCGATGGGTCGCCCGAGGTGTCCCAGTTTCCCGCCGGCGCGTCGAACCTGACGTACCTGCTCCAGTTCGGCGAACGGGAGCTGATTCTGCGGCGGCCGCCATTCGGAAGGAAGGCCAAGTCTGCACACGATATGTCGCGCGAAGCCCGGGTGATGACGGCGCTTCAGAAGGTCTACCGTTACGTTCCTCAGGTCGTCGCGTTCTGCGACGACCCAGGAATCATCGGCTCCGACTTCTACGTCATGAAGCCGATTCCGGGGATCATTCTGCGGCGCGATCTCCCTCCGGGACTTGTGCTGTCAAAGGGAGAAACGCGCCGGCTGTGCACCAACGTTCTCGACCGATTGATCGAATTGCACTCGGTCGACTTCCAGGGCGCCGGGCTGGGTGACTTCGGCAAGCCAGAAGGGTACGTCAGGCGGCAGATCGAGGGATGGTGCGGACGCTATGTCAAGGCGCGAACGCCGAATGCACCATCGTACGAAACGGTGATGACGTGGCTTCATGACTCGATGCCGCAGGAGGTGCGTCACTGTGTCATTCATGGTGACTATCGATTCGACAATGTCGTGCTCGACGCAGAGGATCCGTTCGAGGTGATCGGTGTTTTGGATTGGGAGATGGCGACGATCGGCGATCCACTGATGGATCTCGGCAACAGTCTCGCCTACTGGGTCGGCAAGAAGGATCCTCTTCTGTTGCGGGTTTTTCGTCTCCAGCCAACGCACCTGCCCGGCATGCTCGATCGGGACGAGGTTGTCGACTACTACTGCGAGCGCACGGGCGTTACCTGCGACGACTTCACGTTCTATCGCGTTTACGGGGTATTCCGGTTGGTGGTCATCATGCAGCAGATCTACTACCGCTACCACCACCGGCAGACGACCAACCGGCGGTTCGCCAAGTTCATCTGGCTGGTCAAATATCTCGAGCGCTACCTGAAACGGGAGATTCGAAAGGCGGAGGGGTGAGGGCATTGGGGGCGTGAGGCCGTGAGGACTCTGCACTCACCCGGATGCGCTGGCCGCTCGCGGTGTCCCTTCGTGAGCGCAGAGAGGCTCACTCCGGGACCTCCGCTCGCGGCGATCGCATCGAGACTGCCGGAGTGTGGTTCAAAGTGGCGGGCGGGGCCTGCTCGGTACCTGCTCAGTGGCGGCTCAGGCGGCGACGAGTCTCGAACGACCAAGGGGGGATGAGGGTATGTCTAGGGGCCGCTCGCGGTGTCCCTTCGGGAGTGCGGGGAGTTCACCCCGGGACATGAACTCGGGAGCTGTCATCGATGAGCGGGACTCGCGCCTGCGAGGAGGGGAGTGATGTGGTCGATATCCTTTGCGCCTTGAGGCCGTCGTCTCCTGTAGATTCATCTCACCGACAGGAGCGCCGATTGTGATCTTCGTGACCTTTGAATCCGATGACGGCCTGCGACTCGGCGTCAAGAGTGGCAAGGCGGTGATCGACCTCGCCCGGGCCAGCGAGGACCCGGCTGGGCTCGACCCCGGCGCACCTCGGACGCCGGCAGAGCTGTTTGCTCTGGGACTCGGATGTGTGTCCCGGATCTCGCGGCTGCTCGAAACGCTCCCTGCCCATGAAATCGGCGAGCCGTCGTACTGCCTGGAGGAAGCGAGCCTGGTGCTCGGCCCCCCGGTACCGAGACCGGGCAAGATCATCTGCGTCGGCCGCAACTATAGGGAGCACGCGGCGGAAATGGATGCCGACGTACCGCAGGAACCACTCCTGTTCAGCAAGTTCGGCAATGCGATCGTCGCTTCCGGTCGAGCGATCGACATCACCGGGCTCACCCAGGTCGACTACGAAGCCGAGCTTGCGGTCGTCATCGGCAGGCGCGGGAAGCGCATCGACGAGAGCGAGGCGCTGGAGCATGTCTTCGGCTACTGCAACGCAAACGACGTGAGCGATCGGTCACTCCAGTACCGGTCGAGCCAGTTCCTGTTGGGCAAGAGCCTGGACGGATTCTTGCCCATTGGTCCGTATCTGATGACCGCAGACGAGTTGAGTGACCCACAGGATCTTCCGATTCGCGGCTGGCTCAACGGCGAGTTGCGTCAGGAGAGCCACACCTCACGGATGGTGTTCCCGGTTGCTTTTATCGTGAGCTACATCAGTCGGTACATGACGCTCGAGCCGGGGGATCTCATTCTCACTGGTACACCCGAAGGCGTCATCAAAGGCCGCGAGGATGGGATCTGGATGCAGCCGGGCGACGAGTACGTGGTCGAAGTCGGGCCGCTGGGTCGACTCAGCAATCGCCTCGTAGGCGACTGAACCGCGGTCGAGAGCGCGTTACGGCTCCTCGGTCCCCTTTGCCAGCCGCAAGCATCTATCCGCGAGGCCGATGCGGACGCGTCTGCCCCAGGAGAAGTCGATACGGTCGCCCTCGATGCCGTCGCCGAATATGACGCCGCCGTCATTCATTTCGGAGGTGACCTCGACGATCTCGTCGGCGCCGATCAGACCTTCGGTGAGTCGGGTGCCGGAGGAGACGCTCGGAAAGGCCTCGCGGACGAAGAATGCCAATGCGCGATCGACAGGATGGGGCAACCGGACGTTCGTCCGACGCTGGCGGTTGATCGACAGAGCCCAGCCGGTGGCCCCGGTTCCGGAGGCGGCGATCAGACCCGATGAGGACTGTCGCTCGCGCCGCCCGCGCCAGCTCAGGGTGTAGCGCGCCGATTGGTGGGTGCGGTGACCGACGAAGATCTCGTTGAGAGCGAACAGCTCGAGTCCGTCGTCGAGCACGGCGTGGACCATCGTACGCGGCTCGATGTCGACGCGGCCCGCAAAGCAGGCAGCCAGAAGCGGACCGGTTTCGTCTGCGGAATGTGGAACGAGAACACCTTCGTACTCTTCGCGGTCTGGGTTGATGCCGAGGACATGTTGGCCGTTCAAGTACTTCGCGCAATTCGCCACGAGGCCGTCCTGACCGACCGCGACCACCAAGTCCTCAGGCTCGAAGACAAAGCGGTCGAGATCGGTTCTCGAGACCCGCGCTCTTCTCCAGGTTTCGGGAATGCCTTGTGTGACGACCCGAAGGGCGGTGTCGAGTCGCTCGTGACGCTTTAGAAGCGGCTCGATGGAAAGCCCTCGCGCCTCGAGAAAGAAGCGTCCCTGTTCGTGAGTGCCGTGACGCGCCACGAGCTCTTGGTAGGCGCTCGCTCGGGTAACCAGCACGACTCTGGGGGTGAGAGTGGTCATTGCGCCCTTGTCTCTGCCAGGTGGTCGGTGCCCGCCTGAACGAGGCTGGCAATGAGTGGTGAAAGGATCTCGGGTGCAAGGTTCAGATGGTCGATGCGCTCGAGCTTCTTCGCCAGCTCGCGGGCCGCGAGACCGAAGAGGACATGAGGCGGCAGATCCCTATAGGTCGCCATGCGCTCCTTTTCGGCCGCCACTTGCGTCTCCTCCAGGAGGCGGAGGTTCTGAGCCTCGGCCTCGCCCGCCAAGCGCGAGCCCTCCGCATTGCCTCCGGCTCGCACGCGGATCTGCGTAGCGTCGGCATCTGCCTCGATCCTGGACTGCGCCGCCAGTGACTCGGCTCGAACGCGGTCGGCTTCGGCCTCCTCCCGAGCCTGATGCCGTGTGTTCTGCCCGATCTGGGCGATCAGAGTCTCTTCCTGGCGAGCCAACTCGATTTTGTTTTTGAGCTCGTTCTCCTGAATGGCGCGCTCGTTCTCAACGGCGGCCGCTCGACGCTCGAATCCGGCCAGGTCGGCCTCTTGCTGGATCTTCTCGCGCATGGGTGCCTCGAGCGCTCGCTCGAGATCAGCGGTTGGCTGCACCGCGGCAATACGCACCGACACCAAGGCCAAGCCCATGTCGTCGAAACCGGAATCAGCGTGGACCCCGTCGGTGATGCGGTGACGAATGCGGTCGGGACCGTGAGTGAGGGACTCTCGTATCGGAGTCACCGAGAGGTAATCCCATGCGAATTGCTGCGCCAGCTGACTGATAAGCAGCTCGAGCTGCTGGATGGGCTGCTTAGAATAGGCACCGGTTGCGAGATCGATAGTGAAATCGACTCGGCTCGCAAGAGTGATCGGATCGGTCACTCGGTAGGTGATGACGCCCTGGATGGTGACGTCCTGGAAATCTGCCGAGCGACCGTGGAAGACGAACTGCATTTCGCGGTCGTCGATTGGAATTTCGGCGATTCCGGTCGACATCGGGAGAAACCAAAGGTTGAGCCCCGGACCGCTCCTGCGGATCTCACCATTGCGGTACACCAGCAGGTGTGTGCTCGGTTCACTGCGCAGGTGACGGAGAATGGGAAAGCGACGGATTTCGCTCATGACAGTCCTTCCTTTCTCGGTCGAAAGCCGTGTCGTTACTCTCAAAGTGCCGAGCGTCGGCGGGATCGATACAGCTCGGCAGGTCGATGATCGACACCCCGCTGCCGCGCACCTGTGGCCTCGAGATCGCCCGAGGCGAGCATTCGGCGGCGAAAAGAGTCCTTGTTGAGGGGTCGGTCCAGAACGGTCTCATGAACGGTCTGAAGCTGTCTCAGAGTGAATCGCCCCGGTAGAAGTTGATAGCCGACGGGAGCGTAGTCGAGCTTGCCCCGCAGTCGCTTGACCGCCATGCCGAGGATCGAGTCGTGGTCGAAAGCGATGTCGAGCGGGCGGCCGCTGTCGTTCAGAACGTCGACAGCGCCGCCGGTTTCACCCTCCCACGGGACCGAGAGGCGGCCGACGATCCGGGTCTCCCCCGTCGTGTCGACAGCCTCGAAACGAGCCTGGTGGACGAGGGCATAGTAGGCCACGGTGATGACTCGGGTACGCGGGTCGCGGTCGAGCTCTCCGAAGGTGTAAAGCTGCTCGAGAAATACACTGTCGAGACCGGCCTTCTCGGCGAGCACGCGGGCGGCGGCCTGGTCGAGCGATTCTTCGACGCGGACGAAGCCGCCGGGCAGCGCCCACCGGTTGCGAAACGGCGGTTCCAGGCGCCGCACAACGAGGGTCCAGAGCGCCGAGTCAAAGGCGCTGAGCAGGACGACGTCAACGGTCACAGCGGGGCGCTCGTAGAGCCCGAGATGACTGTCGGAGGTGTGATTGGAGAGGGAAGCTGTCATTGATTCTCCTTTTATGCGTAAAGCATATATGCATTGTGCATATTTGTCAAGCCTTCGCGCCCACGTGGGGCGAATCCGACTCGGAGAATCACGACACATGCCGTTCCCCAAAAGCCCGATGAGCTGTCTCTTCACCTCCCTTCCTGCGGTTATGTGCGCTCTGCTCGTATAATCCGGTTCCGATCAGACGTCGAACGCATAAAACCACGGAGGAAAGATAGTGAGAACCAAGAAGAGAAACACCCTGCTGGTCATGACCATCCTTGCCACTGCAACCGGGCTCGCCGGTTTTGCCGCGGCCCAGGATCTCCACCCGTCCCGTCGGCCGAGCCCGATGGGTATGGCGCGAATCACCGTGGGCGATACCTATATGCGAGTCATCTATAGCCGCCCCTACAAGCGCGACCGCGACAACATCTTCGGCACCAAGGAATCCGAAGCGCTCGTGCCGTTCGGTGAGGTGTGGCGAACCGGAGCCAACGAGGCGAGCGAGCTTTCGGTGACCACAGACGTCATGGTCGGGGACAAGAAGCTCGCGGCGGGCACGTATTCGCTCTTTACCGTGCCGGGACCCGAGACATGGACGGTGCACATCAACTCGGCCCTGGGTCTCTCGGGAACCGGAGTGTTCGCCGACGGCAAGTTCACGCCGGTGGATATTCCGGCGACGGATGTCGTCGTCGTTTCAGCAAAGTCGACGACTCTCGAGGAAGAAGTGGATCAGCTCACCTTTGTTTGGAAAGAGGCCGAAGGTGGCGCAGACATGTGTCTGCAGTGGATCACGACCGAAGTGTGCGTCCCGTTCCGGGTCGCGAATTGAGACGCGTGTTTTCGGGGAAGGTGACAAGAATACGATGCGCATAACGACATCAATCGCGGTTGCGGGACTCACCGTTGCTGCTTTGGCGGCAGTCCCCGTGGGTGCGGCCCATCACGAAGCGGCCGAGCCGATGACGGACGTCTTCATGGGCGGCGTCGTCCAGAACATCGAGGACACCGAGAAGAAGCTCATTGCGCTGGCCGAGGCGATGCCGGCCGACATGTACGGCTGGGCTCCCTCGGTGGATGTGCGGACCTTCAGCGAGACCTACATCCATGTTGCGGCGGCCAACCTGCTGCTGCCTTCGGCTCTCGGCGCAGCACCTCCCGAGGGAATGGAGATGGGCGACAACGCGTTCGCCGCGGCGCAGGCCATGGAGGCCGAGATCACTGCGAAAGAGGACGTTATCGCCAAAGTCCAGGAGTCATTCGCCTACCTCTACTCCGCATTGCCGACCCTGACCGATCTGGAGGCGGAGGTCACCCTCTTTGGCCCACCCTCTTCTAAGCGGTCGTATGTGTTCATCATCCTGGGCCATGCGCATGAGCACCTGGGCCAGGCGATCGCCTATGCCCGCTCGGTTGGCGTGACGCCGCCGTGGAGCCAGCCGCCGCCGGAGGAAGCCGCCGTCGAGGATGCGCCAGGCGACACGGGGAGCGGCGAGTACTAACGCTCGAGATACTTGGTCGAAAGGGATATCGGATGCGGCGGGTGGTATTGCCCGCCGCTTTTTCTTTTTGAGCTTCGCGAATGGCCACCCCGTGAAGTCGTCAGCTCCCGGCCCGCCGCGTCAAGACGCAGAATCGGCGACTCGAGCTGACTCGCAATCGTCCCGACGCAAGCAATGAAGCGCGAAGGCGCGTTCGAACGCCGAGTTGGTCGCATGCGACCAACCGAGGGTCTTTTGCCACATCGTCTCGGTCTCCATGCACAGATAGAAGAAGACCTCGTCGTGCCACGGTGAGAAGGCGGCGAAGAGATGACCGTAGAGCTCGACTTTGATCTCGTCCGGATAGGTGAGCTTGCCGTGGTGATCGGCCACCAGCTCGGACTGCAAGATCTTGGTCTCGCCACCGCGTCGTCGGATCTCCTGGACGACGGGACGAATGAAAGTCGGTGCACCCATGGAGATGAACGCCACTTCGCGCGGGTCGAATTGGGCCTGGAGCTTTGCCGCGATGTCGGCATAGGCGTCTCGCCATCCCTGGTGAGCCACCATCGGATGAAAATGGAATCCGACGCCCACTCCGCGATCCGCGACCTTTCTGGCTGCCGCCAGGCGACGGGCAAGCGAGGCCGTGCCGTGCTCTTCGTTCTCGATCACCGAATCGGGAGCAAGTGACCAGCTGCAGACGACGGTGGATGGGATCTTGCGGTCTCCGGCATCGTCTGTGAGAAGTGGGTCGACGTTGTCGGACTTGGTCTTGAGCTCGAGGACCACATTCGGATGCTTTCTCGCGAAGCCGAGCAGAACCTCGAGCACGCCACCGCGATTGCCCCAGACGAGCGAGTCCGAGGCCTGGCCGGTGCCGACGTGGTAGAGATGGAGCGGATCGAGCTCGACCGCATCGAGCTTCTGGGCGAGATTCGTCTCGAGCTCGGCGGTCTCACCGTAAAACGTCTGGATCGTGCAGTAGCTGCAGCCGAAGGGGCACCCTCTGACGGCGTCGATGGTGCGCAGGCTGCAGCAGACCGTGTTATCCGAGTAGGCAGGGCAGCGACCAAAGACATCGCCGCTGCTCTCCGCCTCCTGGAGACGAACCGAGCGGCGCGAAGGCGGTGCGAGACCACCCTCTGGATAGCGCGTCTCGACTGCCCTGAGGGTGTTGCGGTGAGTATCAAGGCGGCCGAGGAGCGCTTTCTTGCGCTGCCGCCCGTGGCCGCTGACTTCGGTCTCGGCGCGTTGCCACCAGGACTCGAGCGACTCCTCGCGCCACATCTCGAGATCCCGGGCTGTTTCGGCAACGCGACGCAGGTCCTGAAAGGTGAAGCGATACGTCGTCGCGATCTCATGCACGAAATCACGCGTC
>JAOTUP010000021.1 GCA_029863825.1 Acidobacteriota bacterium
CCGTCAGATGAGCCGCCACGTGGCGGCTCGGCAGGTGGTCAACGTCGGGTCGGTCGGACTCCCGTTCAACGGCGATCGGCGCGCTCAGTACGCAGTCTTCGACTGGAACGGCAGCGAATGGACGACCCGCCTGCGCCAGGTCGAATACGACATCGACGAGATCCTGCGCATCTACGACACGTCCGGCTTTTCCGCTGCAGGCGGAGTGACGGCCGAGCTGCTCCGCCTGGAGCTCACTCATGCATCGCCATTTCTCGTGCCGTTTCTCAAATGGTGCGAGGCGCTTGGCGCGAGCCCGGCGGCGGATCGAATCGAGCCGTTTCTCGACCTCTATGATCCGGGCGAGCCGGTGCAGGAGTTCTTCGTTCGATTGGAAGCCAGCGTGCTGGACAGGCTTCGTCGCTCCGGTCCCTGAAGCTCTTCCGCATCGGGGTGAGCCGAAGAGACGTCCTCTCGACGTATCCCACGATGAGGGGGGCGGACGGCCCTGGCGACCTCGAGGTCTCGCCTCGTGCTGCTAGACTCAGAGATTCCGATACGCTGCTGAGTTCGAGTCAATCAAAGATGTACAACGAGTTCTTCGGCTTCCGCGAACCCCCCTTCAACATCACACCGGATCCGCATTTCCTCTTCTTCAGTGATCGCCACGAGGAAGCGTTCAATCACCTTCTCTTCGGACTTCAGGAGCGGAAGGGGTTCATCCAGATTACCGGCGAGATCGGCGCCGGCAAAACGACGATCTGCCGGGCGCTGCTGGAGCACCTCGGCCCGACCTACAAGACCGCTCTGGTTCTCAACCCGGTGATGACCGGAGAGCAGCTCATCTGGTTGGTGTTGGCCGAACTGGGAGTAGAGCCCGGCGAAGACAGATTGGCCAACGTCCAGCGGCTCAACGAGTTTCTGCTGCAGCAATTGCCGCTCGGCAATGACGTCGTCCTGGTGATCGACGAGGCGCAGGACCTCAGTCTGGAGTTGCTCGAGGAAGTCCGCCTGCTTTCCAACCTGGAGACTGACCAGCGCAAACTGCTGCAGATCGTGTTGATCGGCCAACCCGAACTGCGTGACGTTCTCGATCAGCCGGCGCTGCGCCAGCTGCGACAACGAATCACGATTCGCTACCACCTGCGCCCGCTGTCGCTCAACGAAACCGACCGCTACATCCAGCACCGACTGCATGTCGCCGGCGCCAACTCGCGACCTGTGTTCCAGCGCCGAGCAGTTCGCCGGATCCACCGCTACGCGAGAGGTATCCCGCGGCTCGTCAATGCGCTGTGCGACAAGACGTTGCTCTGCGGGTATGTCCTCGGTACCGACAGACTCACGGCGCGGCACGTGCGTCGCGCCATTCGCGAGCTCGAGGGCCGCCACTGATGAGTCTCGTCAATGACGCCCTGCGCAAGGCGCGAGCCGAGGCCACTCGGCAGGATGCGAGCCGCGCCGACTTTCAACTGCCTCTGCTGGAGCGATCTTCGCGCCGGCAGCGCCGGCCGAAGCTGACACCGGCTGCACGGACGCTGGTGTCGTTGGCAGCGGCCCTGATCGGCGCCGTCCTCGTGGTCTTCTGGCTGCTGCGTACCGTCACTCCAGGCGAAGAAGGCCAGGTGCAGGCTCGAGCCGGCGGCGGCGAAACTCTCGTGATCGGTGCCGACTCGGCGGGTCCCGACCGGCCGACCGCAGCCGGCGGTGCAGAAGGCGTAACCGCCGTGGATGCGACACCGGCGACGCCAGAAACCACGACTCCGGCGACCGACTCCCGCCGCGACGTTGCCCGGATCCCGCCGCGACGGAACTCGGCGGTGGTCGCTCCCGCGGAGCCGCCAGAACCGGCATTCAAAGGCGAACCGAGAAGCGGCCAGACCTCGATCGGGAACTCGGCAGCTCCTGCCTCGTCGCGAGAAGCGCCGGCCGTGAGGCCGGCACCCGCAGAGAGCACCTCGCCCAATGCCCAGCAGTTGCGCCCGCAGTCGCCGATCATGAGCTCGATCCCGGCAGAAGGAGCCGGTCGCAACGCCGATCCGACACCCGACGAGCCGGCCGGCGAGTCCGCCGCCGACAGAGGTCCGGAGACTGATGCCGGCTCGGCAGCGTCAAGTGAGGCCTACCTGCGCGAGGCGGAGATTCCCGGCATCGGGATGTTTCGCCTCGACGGGATCGCCTGGTCGACTGACCAGCCGTTCGCTCTGCTGAACGGCGAAGTCGTCGGGCGAGGGGGCTTCGTCGACGGGCTTGCAGTCGCCGACATCACACCGGACCGAGTGGTGTTGGTTGGCGCGGACCGCCGCTTCGTCATTCGCTTGCGCTGACGTGCCTTACGAAGCCGTCGCCTGTTCGCGATGGATCTTCCAGCCTTGCGGGGTCTGCCTCAAGTCAAGGGTCTTGCGCACGATGTCCGAGAACGAGTCCGAACGGTAGGTCTGGGTGAATGTCACCCGCGCCTCCTCCCGGTCGATGATCTCCGTCTCCATGCTGGTCAGTGCCACCAGAATCCGACCGGGGCGAGTGAGCCGTTCGTACCTCTGCGTTTCCCACGCTTCGCGGCTCGTACCATCCGCGGGCACGAAGTCCTCGGCATAGAAACGAAGATAGCCCTCGACGTCGCGCCGCGACCAGGCGCCGGCCCAGTCTCTCACCGCCCCCTCGATCGCCGCCTCGACAGCCTGTAGGTCTTCCGCCGACTGCCGCGCCTCGACGGCACTCCCTCCCGACCCGGCCGATCCGTCGTCAACCGATACGCCCTTGGTTTCCTCCCCCGACTCTACCGGGACCGATGCAATGGACGAATTGTCCGCCGTTGCCGTCGGCTGTGCCTCGCCGGCGGACGGCCTGATGAGCGTCAGGGTCCCGGCGCCCGCCGCAAACAGAATGAGCCCGGCCACCAGGCCAAAGGCGACGCTGCGGCCGGATGCCCCACCTTTCGCCGTGCTGCTCGCCACGAACGCTCCGCGATTGTCGAAGTTCGAGAGCTCGAAGGGGACAACGCCCTCCGGGAGCTGATGCAAGACAACCCAGCGGATAAGGCGTCGACTGTCGGCGGAAATCTCGGTGAACTCGACGCCCATGCCGGCCGGCATCGAAGGGTCTACTTCCTTCTCCCTCACCCACACCACCCAGCCGGTCCCTTTGATCAGCTCCAACCCGTCCGTCAACTTGAACTCGAACCTCACCGGCGTCCCGGGGGGATGCGGATCTCGGGAACGAACGAACATCCCGGTCATTGACAAATTGGCCGAGTACTCTGTCGCAAACCCGTCGAAATCGTGAAACCTGAGGACGATCTTGCGGTGGAGCGCGATGCGCTGCGACTCGATCGGACGCTCTGGATGTGGCTGGTTCACTTCCCCGCTCCGGGAGCTGCGGAACGGCTCGAAGACCGGAATGTCGCGTCGAGCCGTCGCCATTGCAGCGTACCATGACCCACATCTGGTGGAGCGCCCTATAATCACTGCACTTGATACGAAGAGTGGAAGCTCCGTGGGCAAGAAGAAACGCAAGAAGAGGAAGCTCAAGCGCCGGCAAGGCGCCACGGCTGGCCTCGCCGCCGCTGCTGATCGCCACGAGTGCTACCAGAAGTCGGTGCAATCGCCACAGGCCGACCTCGACTTCTTCTGCGCTCGCTTTGCCGAACGTCGGAGCCGCCAGCCACGATCGCTGCGCGAAGATTTTTGTGGCACCGCCTACCTGTCTTCACACTGGCTCCGGGGAGGCGCTGAGCGCACGGCCCTGGCAGTGGATCTCGACCCCGAGACGCTCGCCTGGGGGGAACTCCACAATCTTCGTCCCGACATCGCCGAACGGATCGAATTGAGATGCGCCGATGTGCGATCGATCTCCTCGCCCAAGGTCGACCTCGCCTGCGCCATGAATTTCAGTTTCTGCGTCTTCAAACAACGAGCCGATCTGCGACGCTACTTCGACGCCGTCGCCGAGGGTCTGGCCGACGACGGCGTGTTCGTCTGCGAGCTCTATGGCGGCACCGAGGCCATCGTCGAGATCGAAGAGAGTCGAGAGGTAGAGGACTTCACCTTCACGTGGGAGCAGGCCAAATACAACCCGATCACCAACGAGACGTTGTGCCATATTCACTTCACCTTCGAGGACGGCTCGCGCATCGACAAGGCGTTCACCTACGACTGGCGGCTATGGTCGATACCAGAAGTGCGCGAGCTTCTGGAAGAGGCCGGGTTTCGCAGCGTCGATGTGTACTGGGAGGCTGTCGACGAGGATGGCGACGGGACCGGAGAGCATCACCTCTCAACCGAAGAGCAGAACCAGGAAGGCTGGCTGGTCCTGATCGTTGCCGCCAAGTGAGCAACGCCGGGTGACGACCCGAGTGGAGAAACCAAAATGAATACAGCGGCAGAACGACTGGGGAGCGAGTGGCTATCGTGGCTGGGTGAGAGACCGCTCATTCAGGCTCTCGTCATCGTTCTCGCCGCCGCTCTCGCCGCCAAAGTCGTGGACTGGATCCTCACCAAAGCGATATCAGTGTGGGCGAAGCGGTCCCACACCGATCTCGACGATCGATTGATCGCCCTGCTGCATCGACCGCTCTTTATTAGCGTGTTCCTCGTTGGTATCTGGCTGGCTGCCTCCAGACTCGGCCTCTCGCCGCCGATGCAGACTCTCGTGCTGCGCCTGCTCAAGACGCTGGCGCTCGTTTTGTGGGCCACGTTTGCCGTGCGAGCAGCGGCCATCCTCCTCGCTGCCGCCAGCAGGCTCGAGAAACGGAGCCAGCTCATCGAGCCTCGAACCCTGGCACTGGCCGACAACACCGCCAAGCTGCTCATCTTTGGCGGCGCAGCCTACTTGTTTTTCCTCTCCTGGGGGATCGACGTCGGCGGCTGGCTGGTGTCAGCGGGTGTTCTCGGTCTGGTTCTGGGTCTGGCCGCCAAGGATTCGCTGGCCAACCTCTTTGCCGGTATGTTCATCCTCGCCGATGCCCCCTACAAAGTCGGCGATTTCATCAATCTCGACTCCGGCGAGCGCGGCGAGGTGACACAGATCGGCCTGCGCAGCACGCGTCTGCTGACTCGCGACGACATCGAGATCACGGTACCCAACTCCGCCATCGCCGCCGCCAAGATCGTCAACGAAAGCGGTGGGCCATGGGAGAAGGAACGCGTGCGATTGAAGGTCGGCGTTGCCTACGGGTCCGATATCGATCGCGTGCGGGAGGCCCTGTTGACGACGGCGAGCGAGAATCCCGACGTAGTTGACCAACCCGAGCCGCGAGTGCGCATGCGGGGCTTCGGAGAGTCGGCTCTCGATTTCGAGCTTCTGGCGTGGATCACCGAGCCGGTGCTTCGCGGCCGCGTCCTCGACGCCCTATACGAGGATGTCTACAAGCGCTTTCAGCGAGACGGCATAGAGATCCCGTTCCCACAGCGCGACATCAATATGCGTCGCTCGTAAGCACCAGCGCCGGTCTATATCTGCATCAACCTTGGTCACGCCGAGCGACTCGACGTCGAAGATGAGCGTCGCGTCGAGACCGATCATTGAATCAGTACCGCCGCCACGGTACGCCGGCTCCGACAGACATTGCTAGACTCGCTTGCGGGCAATG
The DNA here is from genome assembly GCA_029863825.1 of Acidobacteriota bacterium. Classification (GTDB taxonomy): domain Bacteria; phylum Acidobacteriota; class Thermoanaerobaculia; order Multivoradales; family JAHEKO01; genus JAOTUP01. The sequence continues at coordinate 5,567 of JAOTUP010000021.1, forward strand.
CTCACGCTGCGTGTAGACCCGGCGCGCGGAGAGTCCTCCGAACGCCGCATTGGGACCGACGAGGAGAAACTCGTCATCGGCCGTTCCTCCGACTGCGACCTCATCCTCGATGATCGATACCTGTCGCGGCGGCATGCGAGGATTCTTCGCCGCGGTGAGGCGTGGCTCGTCGAAGACCTCGGATCCCGTAACGGAACGCTGCTCAACGGTCGCCGGATCGAAGAACCGAGCCCGCTCACGCGCCACGACATCGTGCAACTCTCGGCTTCGGTGCTGACGGTACTCGACATCGACGGCGCGGAGCCGAATCGATCAGCTTCGAGCTCCTCGACAAGAAACGGAACGATCCTGCGCCCGATCTCGGACCTCGTCGCGAGCTCGGAGTTCGAGGCGGCCCCCGGCGCAACCGCGGGCGAGTTGCGCCGCTATGCGTCTCGCCTTCGCCTCCTCAATGAAGTGCACGCTGCACTCAGCCGACCGATCGAGCTGCAGGATCTCCTGGAGCTCATTCTCGACCGCGCCTTCGAGCAGCTCCAGCCCGAGGAGGGTTCCGTGTTTCTCAAGGCTCCGGACGGTAGCCTCCGTCGCGTCGCGAGCAAGACCACGATTGACACCGACTCGGTGCACCTCTTCTCAGCCACACTGGAGCGCGAGGTCGTCGACAAGGGCCTGGCTGCGTTGGTTCTCGATACCGCTACCGACGAGCGGTTCGGAGACGCTGACAGCATCATGAGTAGCGGCGTGCGGAGCTTGGTCGCGGCTCCTTTCGCCGACCCCGATGGATGTATGGGCATGATCGCCCTCAACTCGAGGCTTCACCGCCGCCAGTTCGGCGAGGACGACCTCGAGCTGTTGGCCTCCTTGGCGTCCGTCGCCGCCCTGCGAATCCGCAATCTCGCCCTGGCGGAGGAAGCCGCGACTCGTAAGAAGCTCGAAGAGGAGATCCATCTCGCTCGACAGATACAGATTGCCCTCCTGCCGCGGCAACTGCCCGAGATTCCGGGTTTCGAAGTTCTCGGGCGAAATCGCCCTTCCCACACCGTGTCAGGCGACTTTTTCGAGATCATCGAGCGTCGGGACGGCCGCGAGTACATCCTGCTGCTGGCCGACGTTTCCGGCAAGGGCGTCGCCGCCGCCTTGCTCACGGCCTCGTTCGAAGCGCTCGCCGCGGGACCGATCGAAGACGGGCTGACGCCGCCCGAAGTGTGTCGCCGCGTCTCGGCTGCTCTCCACAAGAGGACACCGCCGGCCAAGTACGCCACCGCCTGGATGGGAGCGCTGGAAACCGAAACGGGCCGGCTTTCCTGGAGCAATGCGGGGCAGATGCCGCCGCTGATCGTCCGCGCGTCCGGGGACGTAGAGCGACTCGAGGCGAGCGGTGTCCCGATCGGATTGCTCCCGGATGCGGAATACGCGGGGCGCGAGACCACGCTCGACCCCGGGGATACGCTGATCGCTTACACTGACGGCCTCACGGAGGCGGAAGGTCCCGCGGGTGAGGAGTTCGGCCTCGAACGTCTGGTGGAGATCTGCCGCCAGGCCCGAGGTCGGGGTCTCATGACCCTGGCCGACGCACTCGAGCGGGATCTCGATCTCTTTACCAACGGTTCGGCTCTCAGCGATGATCGAACTCTGCTTCTGGCTTTTCGCTCCCAGGAGTGAGATCGGACGGTGCCGTCCGCACGCCGGGCCCTGAAGGAGCCGTCGATGAGCCCGCTTGCGAAGAAAGTGCCGGCGTGAGGGTTAGATCCCGCGTTCGGCAACGGCTGAAAAGACTCGCCAGCATCGACGAGCGCTCCCTGGCGGTCTTTCGTGTCGGCATCGCCATTGCCGTGTTGGTGGACTTGATCCTTCGCGCCGGCGATCTCGGCTCGCTCTACAGCGATGCCGGAGCTCTGCCACGTTCCCTGGCGGCCGCCGACTCATCTTTGAGCTCACACGTCTTTCCCCTGTACTTCTTCAATGGCTCGGCTCTTTGGGCGGGCGCGCTCTTGGTCCTCACCGGCATTACGGCAACGACTCTCCTCGTCGGCTACCGCTCGTTTTCTTCGACCGCCGCCACCTGGTACCTGATCTCCTGCCTCCACGCCCGCAGTTCGACTCTGACACTGGCAGGAGACGATCTGCTCCGCATGCTCCTTCTCTGGGGCCTCGTCCTGCCACTGGGTGCCAGTGGATCGATCGACGACCGCCTCGCCCGACCGTCCGCCAGGAGTCGCACCGTGTCGATCGCCAGTCTGGTGGTGCTCGTGCACCTCTCGGCGCTGCTCTTCTTCACCCCGCTCGTTGCCGCCCAGCGAGGCTCAAAGCTGCTCACGATTGGACTCGTCGACGCCTTGGAAGTCGATCATCTGGTCACAGGCTGGGGAGCGACGCTCCGCCGCGTCCCGGACATCGTCGGCTACGCGGATCTGAGCCTTGCCGGCCTGCTTATTCTCGGCACGATCCTCCTGTGGTCGCCGATCGCGACCGCCCAACTGCGCAGCCTCGTGGTGCTGTTTCTCGTCCAGCTTCAGATACTCGGCGTCGCCCCCGCATTCCATCTCGGTAGCCAGCCATGGGTCGCGGCCTGTGGGTTGATGCTCTTCGCGCCAACCTGGCTGTGGAACCAGTTCACCGAGGCATCGCAGGCAGCCGTCCAGCCTGTGACACAGACCAGCGGAGCGCCCCGCTCCACTTCAGGACGGGACCTCGCGGCCGCCGGACTTGCGATCGTCGCTCTCGGCTCGCTGCTCCAGACAGCTCTCCCGGCCTCCGTGAACGAGGGGGCCACATCGACTTTGGCGATCGTGAGCCGGCAACTCGGCATCCAGCCGACGCCACTCGTACTGGCAACCGTACCGCCCACCGACGACGGCTGGCTCGCGACTCGTGGACAGCTGGCCAATGGCTCTAGCGTCGATCCCCTGCGACGCCGTCAGTTCTCCTATGAAGAGCCGGAGGACTCACCGGAGATTCCCGGCGGTGCGCGCTGGCGACGGCACCTCCGCTGGCTGAGCACCGACGGCCCGATCGGGATGCGATCGGCGCTGCTCGGCTATCTCTGTCACCGCTGGAACACCAGCCACGAAGCTGGCTCTGCCCTCCTCGACATCCAGCTCATTCTCATGCTCGAAGGCCAGGACGGCGAGGAGGGGGTATCGACCGCACTTCCCGTGCCGCTCGCCCAGCACCGCTGCGAGCGGTGAATCTCGGCGTCCGCGGGGAGAAAAAGACTGGCGAAACGGTCCCGGCCGTGCTAGGCTTTCGACCCCGAAGCAGTTCCTCTCTTCTCTTCAACCCAGAGGAGGGGTGCACGGACGACACGTTGTCGAGGAATCTGAAGATCCACATCGCAACCTGGAGGGGGCTCCGCAATCCTGCAGGTCCCTCCCCGAACAGAAGACGGAAGGAGTCTTAATGAACAAAACGGAAATGGCCGAGAAGCTGGCGAAGAAGTGTGACATCTCACAGTCGAAGGCGCTCGATTGCGTCAATGCCATCTTCGACACCAAGGGGAGCAAAGGCATCATCGCGATTGAATTGGATGCCGGACGCCGCGTACAGATCGCCGGTTTCGGTACCTTCGACACCAAGCGGAGAGCTGCTCGCAAGGGCCGCAATCCCGCCACCGGAGCGACGATTACGATCGCTGCGAAGAAGTACGCCACCTTCAAGGCTGCCAAGGGTCTGAAGGACCGCGTCGCCGACTGAGTCGTCGTCAAAAGAAGCGTTTTCTAGCCCCGAGGCTCTCCAAGGCCTCGGGGTTTGTTTATCTACGTGGTCTTCAAGTACTACCAACGACTTTCGGCTTCTGCACGCCGTACCTACGACGCCAGCGACGCGATCGAGACGGTCGAGGTTCCCGGTGCGGCCGAGCTCTGGCCGGCAGTAGCCGACATCCGTTCGGCCCTGGAGACGGAACGTCGCGCAAAACTCGAAGAGGGCTGTCAACGCCTGGCGGACTCTCTGTTCGGACAGCTCGACGCCCCACTCCTCCGCGTGAGAGTGCTCGCCGCGCGGCCAAGCCACGACTGGGGCGAGCTCCACGGTCTTTACGAGCCGGAGGATGGCGAGTCAAACACGGCGCGAGTCACTGTCTGGATGCGCACAGCGCAGCAGCGCCGGGTCGTTGCCTTCAAGACCTTTCTGCGAACTCTCGTGCATGAAATGCTGCATCATCTCGACTACGAGCACTTCGGTCTCGCCGACTCCTTCCACACCGAAGGATTCTTCAAACGCGAGTCCGAGATGACCCGTCAGCTTCTAGAGGCGGGAGAGTAGGCGGACGAAATCACGCAATAAGCGTCCGGTCTCCGGACTCGGACGAAAGCTCCCGGCAATGTTTCGGAGCGCTCCCGGCGCCATGACGCTTTGGTAGTTCGCGAGATAGGCGTAGAACCTGTGGCGATTGGTCGCCTCGGTCAACTCGGGGTGAAACTGACTCGCCCATATCAACTTTCCCGGAATTCTCAGGGCCTGTGACAGGCACGCATTGCTCTTTGCGAGATTGACGACGTCTGGCGGCAGCTTCTCGGCGCGATCCTTGCGGCCGAGCTGAGCTGCGAACACGCCGGGCAACCTGCCCATCAGCGGGTCCGCCAGCCCCGCTTCGGTGAGCATGATGTCGAAGGTCCCGACCTCGGCATGATCCGGGTCGTACACGATGCGCCCACCCAACGCTTCCACAAGACACTGATACCCGAAGCATGACGCGAACATCGGCAGGCTCAAGTCCACAACTTCAGCGAGGAATGACAACGTCTCCTCTATGTGCGGCATGTTTCTCTCCGAGACAAGGAAGTCCCCGCTTCCACCCACCAGAAGCGCATCGTGTCGCCGTGCTTTTTCCGTACTCGGAGCACCGAGCTCGACGATGTTCCACGGCTCGACGTCGTCGATCGCGAGGCCTGCTACTTCGGCAAACGACCGGCGCTCCTCGGACAGCACCGGGTCGGAGGCCGGGCGAGCTTGCAATAGGAGCAGAGACATTCCGGCCATTCTACTGGCCGAACTCCACCTGGAGCCTCCTCCCCCTCAGTCGTCGTCGACGGACGGCTCAGCTCAGCAGCCGACCAACGGCTCGGCGAACCGATCTCATCGGCACCGAGACGCGAACATCGACCGTGGTATCGCTGACCTCGATCAACAGTGATCTGCCCTGCTTGGCCACTCGAACGTGATCGCCTCCGTCGCTCACCTCGACGAAAACGGCATCCGGGCACTCGTCGAGGGACATCAGGATCTGGCGCGCCAGCGGCTCCCACTCACCCAACTTCAACTCACTATTCAGGTGCGCCCCCACATCGAAGATCAGATCTCCGGAGGCCACCGCGATATCCACCGCCGCCATCGGAATCGGCAGCGTGAGATCCGCGCCGTGGCGGTCGACGATGCTCACCGTCGCCAGTCCGCCCCAGGCCAGGACTGCGCCGATGAGCAGCACCCAACCGACCACCATCGTGGTCGCGACGGCACCAATGACGATCAACGTCTTCCTCGTCTGGCTGCGCATCGTGACTCCCTTTCTCACTCCGCTTCCGGAACGTCGTCCACCCAGACGCGAACGCTGTCGTCACGCTCGCTGACGGTCACGAAGTCGCCTTCTCCATGCTCGACCAACGCCCGAACTGCGGCCTCGAGATCGATCTCGTCGCCCGCCAGCAGCGCGTCCACGACCGCCTGAGGAATCTTGACGTTGACCTTCTCGGGGCCCTTCTCGTCGCGAACCTCGACATAGACCCAGCCCTCTTCTTTCCACACCCGCACGCTCTCCCACCGTCCTCGACGCTGACGAAGGTCATATCCGGACTCCCCTTCACCTCCTGCCACAGCTGACGCAGGTCCTCGAGCTCGACGTGCATGTCGCCGTCGCCGATGCTGGCATGTTGCAGCGCATG
>JAOTUP010000449.1 GCA_029863825.1 Acidobacteriota bacterium
CGCTGGCGTGGCTGCTCGGCTTTCAGGTCGGGTGGGGAGCCCGAGGAACCTGGGTCGGCCTCATTGCCGGTCTGGCGACGGCGGGAGCGCTGCTGTTCAGGCGCTTCGACCAGCTGACGCGCTCTGCCGCCGGCGAGTAGGTCTCGAATCGAACTTCTCGGCTCCTAGCGGTCGGAGTTCGTCTTCCACTCTTCCATCTCGTTGCGCAGGACCTGGGTGTCTACGCTGACGCCGGGCTGGTCAACTTCATGCTGCGACCTCTCGAGGGCCAGGGCTGCAGCACTCAGAGCTGCGCCCGTGTCGCCGCTGCGAGCGAGCAGGCGAGCGTGCAGGGCGTGGGTCCAGTACACCGGTGTCGTCTCGGCAAGAGTCGTCGCCCAGGAGAGGGCTTGATCGAGGTTGTAGTCGTTCTGGTAAAAGTAATTCGCCCAGCTCCAGACTTCTCGCCCGTCCTCGGGACCGGCGTTGTCGACAAACTCGCGCGCTCGGTCGAGAGTGATTCGTCTGACGTCAAACTGCACGGCGAAGGGAACGACAACGGTTCCCCAGTGCAGACTTATGATGGCGGTATCAGTGCCGACATCCGTGAAACTGATCTGAAATGTCTCCTGGTGAACAGCTTGCCGCGGCTGCGCACGGACGCGCAAGGCGTCGTGACTCGGGTTGTACTGGGAAGCGCCCCACTGGTCGGAAATGCGATTGAAGACGATGGTCCACTCTCCCTGACCGGGGATCGTAAAGAGCGAGTACTTACCCGCTGGAAGATCCCGACCTTCGACCTTGGCGTCGTCGGAAAAGGAGATGGTAGTCGCTTCGTTGGCACCGGTTCGCCACACGTGATCCAGGGGAACCAGGTTGTCCCAGAGGCTCCGCTCCTTGACCGACGGCCGACTGTAGGAGATCGAGACTTCACTGACTCCGATCATCTGCGTCACGGTTGCTGCCGGGCTGAGTCGCGGCGGTCCCGTCTGCCGCGCGCTCGATGCGGCGGGGATGAAGGTCGCAGCAATCAACAGGGAAAGGGCGCCGGAAATGGAGTGTCGGAGCATTTCGTTCTCTCTCGTCCGAGCAGTTCGGCTAGTGTGATGCGGTGAGCGAATCGGACCGGGGGCGCAACAGCTTGGGAACGATCTCGACGTCACCGTCGTTTGGCGCTGGCTGCAGGCCGAGAACTGCACACATCAGGTGGTAGAGATGGACATTCTCGAGCGATGGCAGAGTGATCCCGTGCTGAAAGGACGGCCCGGCGGCGATAAACAAGCCGCCCATCGACTCCAACCGAGGGTCGTAGCCATGGCTGCCGCCGGTGAAGCAGTCGCTGCACGCCATGAACCGTTCGCTGCTCGAGATCGCCCAACCGTCGTCGGCGATGGCGATGATCGGTGGGATTCGCGGATGGTGGTTGTAGTGGAGCTCGACTGGAATGTCTTCGCGGCGAAACACCTTGAGGTGCGGATGGGCGCCCTGCAGCCGTTCGAGCACCTCGTCGATCATGCCGGCTTCGGGCCATAAGCCAAGCACCGGATCCCAGTCAACCGGATTGGCTATGTCGAGGTCGAGGATCTCGTCGATGAGGATCACCCGTTCACGTGAGTTCTCCGCCATGCCGTGATCGGAGATGACGATCACGTCGACGCGACCGGCGAGTCCCCGGTTCTCGAGACCATCCAGCAACCTGCCGATCATCGCATCGACATGCTCAACGGCACGTTGCAGGTTCTGCGACGGGCCGGGGCCAAGATCATGGGCAGCATGGTCGATGGTGTCGAAATACAGGGTGAGAAAGACCGGCCGCTGAGTGGGCGGTAGGTCGAGCAGAGCCAGGACCTTGTCAACCCGACGGTGGTCGTCCACACTGCCGTCGAAGGGTTCCCAGAACGTCGGCCGATAGCCGTCGATCTCGGCCTCGCTGCCCGGCCAGAAGATGGGCGCCGTCGGCTTGCCGGCTGCTTCAGCGGCGACCCAGATCGGCTCACCGCCGTACCAGCGTCCGTTGCCGACTTCATCGCGCTTGCTCAGTCCGTAGATGGCGTCGAATGCCGGATCGTAGATGTTGTTGGCGACCAGCCCATGGTTCTCCGGGTAGAGCCCGGTGACGACTGTGTAGTGGTTGGGAAACGTCTTGCTGGGAAAGACCGGAATGAGCTTGCGCGCGCTGACTCCTTTGGCCACGAGTCGATCGAGATTGGGGGTCGTTCCGCGGTCGCGAAAATCCCACCGAAAGCCGTCGATACTGACGAGAATGAGTATCGGCTGCGAGGATTCCTCGGGAGGCGGTGCCGACCCGCAGGCCAGGACGGGCACGAGGAGTAGAGACAGGAGAAGGTCGCGGTACAGGAGTCTCCCTGTGGACTGGTTCCTGACCGAACGGGCGATCATGGTGAAGAGCGAAATGCCAAACACCCGCAATGGGTCATGTCTCGTTCAGTCAGCCTAAAGTGAGGTCTAGAATTCCCGCGGCGCGAACGTCAGGGTGCCTCGGACGCGGCGGCGTCTTCCTCATCCTCTTCGACGACTTCGAGATCCGCGTTGAGCACGACTTCGGTCTCGTGAACTGCCGAACCCCAATCGATAGTGGGGTCGTTGAGCGGGT
>JAOTUP010000450.1 GCA_029863825.1 Acidobacteriota bacterium
GACGAGCGTGCCGAGCGGCGCGAGCGCGGAGTGCTTTTCGGTTCCGGACTCGTCGGCGGGGAGGGGCTGTTCGGTGTCGTCATCGCGGCCGTGGCGTTCTTCCGCACGGCCGCGCCGGCTGGTGTCGGCTACGAGTGGGCGGGAGAGGCCGCACCCTGGCTAGCGTCGGCGGTGTTTGGAGTGCTGGCGATGTACTTCTGGAGATTGGTGGTCAGGGACGACACTCCCAAGTCCTGAGATGTGGTGCTCCCAGCGCAGCTTCGGTGGCGATTCGAGGAGCCCGCATCGTGTCGCGGCGATGGCATTGGCGGCTTGCCTGAGCGTGGCATGCGCCGATCCCGGTGCCGATGCCGGTGCGGTGGCACGGAGAGTGGACTCGGTGCGATCAACGGTCGACAGAGGCACCGTCATTCGGCTGGTGCCACGAGTGATCGCGACCTATCCCCACGATCCCGACGCGTCGACCCAGGGTCTCCTATGGCACGACGGCTGGCTGTACGAAAGCACTGGGCTCTGGGGCCGCTCGAGCCTGCGGCGTGTCGATCTCGCCACCGGGCGTGTCGATCAGCGGGTCGAGCTCGACCAATCCCTGTTTGGCGAGGGACTGGCTCGCGTCGGGCAGTCGCTCGTGCAGCTGACCTGGCAAAACGGCATCGCGCTGCGCTACGACCTCGGATCGTTTGCGGTTGCGGCGCGACACACCTATCTGGGTGAGGGTTGGGGCCTCTGTTACGACCGCGTCGATCTCTGGCGCTCCGACGGTAGCAGTGTACTTCGGCGTCATGATCCGACGACCTTCGAAGAGATCGGGAGCGTCGAGGTGACACTTCGCGGCGCGCCGCTGACTCGATTGAACGAGCTCGAGTGCGCTGAGGGTTGGATCTATGCCAATGTATTGCAGAGCGAGGAGATCGTGCGAATCGACGCGCGGACTGGTCGAGTGATGGCGGTTGTGGATGCGTCGCCGCTACCGGCCGCTACCGATCGCCGCGAGGCGGGCGTTCTCAACGGCATCGCGTACCGTGAAGAAACCCAGAGCTTCTTCTTGACTGGAAAGACCTGGCCGATGCTCTTCGAAGTCGTCTTCGTCGAGGCGCGCGGAGCCGGTGGCGTCAGCTGACGGAGGCCTCGATCTTCAGCATCCGTGCCCACGCTTGCGCCAGCGTCTCGGGCAGATCTAAATCGGGAAACAGGTCGCGCACCTCGTCGCGCGAAATGTACGTCCAGATATCGTCCCACTGGGCATATCGGAGCAGGTGAGACACGACCCAGCACTTTCTCTGCCGGTCGTCGCCAGAGAGTACCGCCCGCAGCTCGGTGGCAGTTACCGTCTGCTCTGGAAAGAAGTAGAGACCGTCCTCGAGGCCGTTTTCTGTCGTCATCGTCAACAAGTATAGCGGTGACAAGGCGAGGAGCCGCAATCGAGGATTCCACACCGGGCGAGATACACGGGATTCGAGCCCGCCAGGCCTTGACGCTACAGTGCGGCTGGGCTAGTTTGTTGCTCGCCCCGAGGGGCTTTCGAGCGGGCATAACTCAGTTGGTAGAGTGCAAGCTTCCCAAGCTTGATGTCGCGGGTTCGAGTCCCGTTGCCCGCTCCATCGAATGACTCACCGAGACGCTCCAGAGTTGCGAGTCGTATCGCATCAACGATCGATGTCGGACGCTGGAGGGGGAGAAGGAAGATGTCGCTATTTGGTCGGGAGAACGGTCGGCCAGAATCTCAGAAAGGGTATCCAATGAAGTCAGATTCCTCAGGCCCGCAACCCCACACCGGCGCCGCCGGCACGACCGTCGTCGCGGCGGGTACGACTGTCAACGGAGAAGTATCAGGCTCCGCTTCGCTGGTTGTCGAGGGCGTCGTCGAGGGGCGATTGCATCTCGATAACGACGTCGCCGTGGGCAAAGAGGGTCTGGTCACCGGAGAGATCGACGCGAAATCTGTACGCGTCGGAGGTCGCGTCAAGGGAAACATCCGCGGCCTCGAGATGATCGAGATTCTTGCCAACGGCAGCGTCGAGGGTGACGTGCGGTCACCGAGGGTGGTGATTGCCGACGGCGCCTTCTTCAAAGGCAAGGTCGAGATGGGCGGTCTGGACAAGAGTACGCCCCCGGTCAAGAAACGATTCGAATAGTCCGAGGAGAGCACGATGAGAATCGGCGTGCCCAGAGAGGTCAAGGATCACGAGTACCGCGTCGGGCTGATCCCTGCCGTCGCCCACGCCTTGGTGGAGCGTGGACACCAGGTCGTCGTGGAAGTAGGTGCAGGTCTGGGATCGGGCATCGAGGATGCCGAGTACGCGGATGCCGGGGCGGAGCTTCTCGCCAGCGCCGACGAGGTTTTCGAGACGGCGGAGATGATCGTCAAGGTGAAAGAGCCGATAGCCGAGGAGTACTCGAGACTCAGGCAGGGTCAGATGCTCTTCACCTATTTGCACCTGGCGCCGCTTCCCGAGTTGACCGACGTCTTGCTGCAAAAGGAGATCACCGGCGTTGCCTATGAGACGATCTCGGACACCAGCGGTACGCTTCCGCTTCTGACCCCGATGTCGGAAGTGGCCGGCCGCATGTCGGTTTTCGTCGGCGCC
>JAOTUP010000451.1 GCA_029863825.1 Acidobacteriota bacterium
CTCACAGACCGGTCTGGCTGCCCGTCCGTGGCACACCGCCAAAGAAGGGTCCGATGGAGCCCGGGGGTCCTGGGAGACGCACCGAAGAACCGTCCTCTGCACTGTCAGCGGCGTCCTGCTGGCACTCGCTTTCTTCACTCACGCACTCACCGGCGGCGGCATTCTCTCCGCCCTGCGAGGAGAGAGTGTGATCCCCACCGTCGCCGTCGCACTCTACGGTGCGGCCGCGGTGTGCGGTGCCTGGTTCGTGGTCCCGAAAGCGATCTTTGCAGCCCGCCGGCTACGACCCGACATGAATCTTCTAATGGTGATCGCCGTCGTGGGCGCCATCGGTCTCGGCGAGTGGTTCGAAGCCGCCACGGTGAGCTTCCTCTTTTCCCTCGCACTCCTTCTCGAACGCTGGAGCGTCGGCCGCGCGCGCCGGGCGATCGAAGCCCTGCTCGAGCTGTCTCCCGATCTGGCTCGCGTCGTCGACACGGAAAGCGGCGAGACCCAGGAGCTGGCAGTGGGCTCGGTGACCCCAGGCCGCACCGTCCGTGTGCGACCGGGTGAGAAGGTCCCCCTGGACGGAAAGGTCTTGGACGGAATCACCTCGGTCAATCAAGCGGCAGTGACCGGGGAGTCGATGCCGGTACCGAAGTGTGTCGGCGATGCGGTGTTCGCCGGCTCACTGAACGGCGAGGGGACCTTCGACTTCCTGGTGACGCGACCATCGACCGAGACAACTCTGGCGCGCATTATTCATCAGGTGGAGCAGGCGCGCGCCAGCCGGGCCCCGAGCGAGCAATGGGTCGAGCGATTCGCTCGTTACTACACGCCAATCATGCTGGCCCTGGCCGTCGGCATCGCGATCATCCCACCGCTCATGAGCCACGGCTCGTGGGCTGTATGGTTCTACCGAGCGCTCGTTCTGCTGGTGATCGCCTGCCCGTGTGCGCTCGTCATCTCGACACCGGTCAGTGTTGTTGCCGCCCTTGCAGCCGCTGCTCGATCAGGTGTGCTGGTCAAGGGCGGCATCTATCTCGAAACGCCGGCGGCGTTCCGCGTCATCGCCTTCGACAAGACAGGCACACTGACATACGGTCGTCCGGCAATCCAGCGAATCCTGTCCCTGAACGCGCATACCGAAGAGGACCTCCTGGCAAGGGCGGCGGCTCTCGAAGCCGAAAGCAATCATCCGCTGGCGCGGGCTATCATGGCCGCCGCATCGGAGCGCCACATCGATTTCGCGCGCGCCGAGAGCGTGCGCAGCATCCCCGGCAAGGGTGCCGAAGGTCTCATCGACGGTCGCCGTTTCTGGATCGGCAGCCATCGGCTGATGGAGGCCAAGCATGCCGATACTGGAGAGTACTCTCGCCTCGCTGCCGAGCTCGAGGACGCTGGCCACTCGGTCATCGCCGTCGGTAACGACGAGCATATCTGCGGCCTGTTGACAATCGCCGACGACGTGCGACCCGGTGCGTCGAGCGCACTCGACGAGCTGCGTCGACTCGGCATCCGACGGCTCGTCATGTTGACAGGCGACAATCGTGGAACTGCCGAGAAGACTGCCTCGGCGCTCGGTGTCGACGACTGGCAGGCGGAGCTCCTCCCGGAAGAAAAGGTCGAGGCGGTCCGGAGACTGACCCGGGAGTACGGCAGCGTCGCCATGGTCGGAGACGGCGTCAACGACGCGCCCGCTCTCGCCGCTGCCACCACCGGCATCGCCATGGGAGCTGCGGGAACAGATGTGGCGATCGAGACGGCGGATATCGCGCTGATGTCGGACGACCTCGAAAAGCTCCCCTGGCTCATCCGTCACTCGCGTCGCCTTCTTGCCATCATCCGACAGAACATCTTCTTCGCGCTGGGCGTCAAAGCCATCTTCATCGCCCTGGCTGCACTCGGCGTGGCAACGCTCTGGATGGCAATTGCAGCCGATATGGGGGCCTCCCTGCTGGTCGTGGCCAACGGGCTGCGTCTTCTGCGCTGACCCGACGCGCGCACCCGTCGGGCGAGCCCACGCGCACGACCAGGAAGGCCGAAGATCAACGCTCATGCTGACCGCAGTCCTGCCGCGGCAACCGCCTCATTCGCCGGGGCGCTCACCTTCTCCGCGCGATTCGACACGCAGGTCGATCGGCGCCGGAGCCCTCAGCGCCAGTGTGCTGGCGGTGTCGGAGCTGAGCGTGAAACCGGACTCCCTGAGCGCACGACGACAGGCGTCGACGGCGGCGGTTCGCACGGCGGCAAAGTCAACGCCCTTCTCGAACACATCGATCCAGATCGCTACCTCGAGCTGCACCCACGAGGCTTCCAGGCCGGCAATCGTCACCAGCACCGGGGGATCTGCAACGACACCCGGTACGTCCTGGGCGGCCCGTCGCAGCAGCCGGCAGGCTTCGCGCGCGTCGTCCGCATAGTCGATACCAACGGTGAATGCCGGTCGTAGCAGGCCGTCGCGAGTGAAGTTCACCAGCGGCTTGTTGACGATCTGGGAGTTGGGGATGAAGATGTCACGACCATCCGATGTGCGGATATGCGTATGGCGGATCTCGACCCCCCGGACCGTGCCCTTGAAGTCACCGGACTCGATGATGTCATCCA
>JAOTUP010000452.1 GCA_029863825.1 Acidobacteriota bacterium
AGACCTTCTGCCTGGATTCGACGAGCAAGAGGACATGACCGCTGAGCAAGCTGCGGCCATTCTCGATGCTGTCGAGAACCTCGAGCGCCAGCAGCGACGCCAACAGGCGACCGAACGTGCCCGGCAACGCGCTAGAGCAGGGAAGGACTGGTAGCGCATGATCCGTCGAGGCTCGAGTGTCACCTTACTGCTGATTCTCTTCGCCGCCACTCTCGCCCGAGCGGCTGCGATCGAAGTCGACGCTCGGCTCGAGCCCACGTTGGTCGGAGTCGGACAGTTTGCGACGTTGACGGTCGAAGCTCGTGTCGAAGGTGGAATCGACCTCGCTCTCGAGCCCCGATTCTCGCTCGACAACCTCGAGATCGTCGCCGGCCCGACGCAGTCGCAGCAAGTGAGCTTCGTCAACGGACGGGTCTCGCGAAGTCAGACCTTGAGCTGGACTCTGCGCGCGCTCGAGGTCGGAGCTGCCCGGGTTCGAGAGCTACGCCTCGAGGTCAACCAAGAGGTCTTCGAGTTGCCTGAGCAAGCGCTGGAAGTGCAGGAGGAGCCGGTCGAACAGGTCGATCCGTTCGGGCGCATCCGTCGATTCGCCGATCCCTTCGAGGACTTCTTCGATCCTATGCGGCGGCGGCAGGTCGCGACGGCCGCCGAGCCCAAGCTCTTCCTCCGAGCCGAGGCGCGGCCACGCAATCCCTACGTCGGGCAGCAGGTTCTCTACTCTCTTCTGCTGTTCACCCAAGCCGACATCGGAGCCGTGAGCCCAGACAAAATCCCCGATTTCGAGGGCCTGTGGGCGGTCGATATCGAGCAACCCCAGCGACCCAAGTCGGTGATGACAGAAGTCCAGGGTGAGAGATACGGGCGGGTCGTCCTGCTGCAAAAGGCTCTCTTCCCCCTGCGACCCGGTCAGCTTCAGCTCGATCCGGTAGAGGCCCGATTGGTGGCGAAGATACCGGACTCTTCCTGGCTCGGGATGGCGACTCGATACGACAAGGAGTTCTCGCTGACCAGCAATGCCATCACTCTGGACGTACGGGCACTGCCGGAGGCGCCGGCGGGCTTCCGCGGCGCAGTCGGAGAGTTCGACCTGGACGTCATACTGAACCCGCGGGAAATCGAGCTCGGAGAGGCCGCCACCTTGACGTTGCAGCTCTCGGGCCGTGGAAACGTCGAGGCATTACCGGGACCGGACCTGCCGGAGCTCGACGGCGTCAAGGTGTTTCCACCTCAACGCGGGGGCGGAGGGCATGCCGCCGGAACGACGGTCCGTGGTGACCGCACATGGACCTACGTCCTCGTTCCAGAGGAATCAGGCGCCTGGGAGATCACCATCCCGGAGTACTGGTATTTCGATCCGGACAAAGGAGCCTACGCGCGTACTGATGTCCAGACGCGAGTCCTGGTCGCCAGACGCGCGGACCAGCCACCGCTCATTGCCGACGAGACTGCAACCATCGGCGGCAACGAGAGCCAGCCAGCACGCGAGGATCCGCCACCCGGACCAACCAGCACAACGAGCATCAGATCCAGAGTCAAGCCGCTTCTTCTTGCAGGTTCTGTCCTCCTCGTGCTCGCGCTCGCCGCTCCGCTCGCCAGGCGAGCCGGAGAGCGTCGAAAGACCAGAGTGAGCCTGCGCCGCCACCTGAAGGCTGCGGCCGACCTCGAGAAACCCCGCCTGGCCGCCCAGGCCATCGAGGCGGCGTGGCGCGAGTTCTTCAGCGAGCGCTGGAGCTTTTCGTCGTCACTGTCGCCGAGCGAATGGCCCGCGCGCCTCACTGCCTGTGGCGTCACCCCCGAAACGGCTGCAGAGGTCACGCGACTCATCGACGACCTCCACTACCTGCGATATGCACCGGAGCTGTCAGCCTACGAAGACCTCAGACGCGACCTCGTCGAACGTTCGATGCGCCTGGCTCGCGAACTCAGTTGAACCTGCAGAAAGCGCAAGTAGTAGAATCTTCACGCTCTTTCGCGTCCCGGCAGTGATTTTTGCCATAGGACTTCGCTGCTCGAGGACCGTAAGGTTCGGATTGAGGGTCGAATGCAGGGCGAACCATGACCGAGTATCGCTGCCTGGAACCGCAGGACCTCGAAGAATTCCTCGAGCGCCGGCGGGCCATCCCTTCTTTTGCCTTCGACATGAGTCTGGCAACGAACCTGAGCGCGGTCCTGCGCAAGGCCAACGAGTTCGTTCCTTCGGCCGCGGGCTCGATCCTTCTCGACAATCCGAACGACAAGAAGAGGAGCCGCGAAGACAATTCGCTCACCTTCATCGCCGCCTTCGGTGACAAGGCCGAGGAGCTTCTCGGACGGGAGATCGCATCCGGCACTGGCATTGCCGGACACGTCTACCTCAGCGGCGAGTCCTACATCGCCTCCGACGCCAGCGACGACATACTGTTCGACCCCGAAGTCGACGAAGAGAGCGGCTACCGGACCGAGTCCCTCGTGGCCATACCTGTCCGCATAGAAAAAGACGTCTGCGGCGTTCTCGAACTGGTCAATCGACGAGGCGCCGAAAGCTACAGCCAGCGGGATCTCAACCTGCTGGAGATCTTCGCAGATTACATTTCGATCTCG
>JAOTUP010000022.1 GCA_029863825.1 Acidobacteriota bacterium
CGACGCAGACGGCTTTCAGCAGCACCACTATCCGGAGTACGACTTCAATCGCCGGCCGTTGCGGCCCGCTCTCGACGGCAAAGGCCGATCGGTCATCGTCAAGATTCCGGTGGGTGACGGCGAGGTCATGGCCAAGGTATGGCTGGCGCAAGTCGGGCGGGTGCCGCTGCTGCTCCTCGACACCGACATTCCTGACAACCACGCCGCCGACCGCGCGATCACCAACGTCCTCTACGTGCGCAACCGCGAGACGAGGATGCTGCAGGAGCTGGTCCTGGGTATTGGTGGAGTGAAGGCCCTGGCCGCCCTCGGGATCGAGCCGTCGGTGTGGCACATCAACGAGGGCCACAGCTCGCTGCTCCAACTCGAGCGCCTGCGCGAGCTCGTGGGGAAAGAGGGTGACAGTCTGGCCGGGGCGATGGAGCGCGTGCGCCGGACGACCGTCTTCACGACCCATACGCCGGTACCGGCGGGCAACGAGCAGTTCGATCGGCACCTCGCCGGCCGCTATCTCGAATCGTGGGCGGCCCGCCTCGACACCGATCTGGAGTGGATTCTTCAGCTCGGAGCAGCCGACCACGGTGAGCCCGACCAGCCGCTGAACTTGAGCGCCTTCGCGCTGCGGACTTCGAGCTTTGCCAACGGCGTGAGCGTGCTCAATGCCGAAGTGGCAGACCGCATGTGGCGGCATCTGTTCCCGCACAAGCCGCACGACGAGCCTGCCGTCGAAGCGATCAGCAATGGAGTGCACGTCCCGACCTGGCTGGGACAGGATCTCAAGGAGCTGTTCTCCAGCCATCTCGGGACCCGTTGGTGGGAGCATCTGCAGGAGCCGGCGGGGTGGGAGCGGCTTCGTGAGCTCGAGCCGCGCGACGTGTGGCGTGCGCATGCGGGTCAAAAAGAGGGCCTGGTTCGATTCGTCCGCTCGCGAGTGCGCGAGCAGTTGGGCCGACACGGCCGCCCGCCTGCGGAGCTGCGGGCTGTCGACTCGATGATCGGCACCGTGCCACTGACCATCGGCTTCGCCCGCCGCTTCGCCACCTACAAGCGCGCCGGCCTGCTGTTTACCGACCTGCATCGCCTGCGGAATCTGTTGACCCATCGCGAGCAGCCGGTGCAGATCGTCATCGCCGGCAAGGCGCATCCCGCCGACCGGCCAGGTCAGGATCTGGTGCGACATCTCTTCCAGCTCAGCCAGGAGCCCGATCTCAAGGGGCGCATCGTTTTCCTCGAAAACTACGACATGCGGGCCGGGCAGAAGCTCGTGCGCGGAGCCGATCTGTGGCTCAACACGCCGCGCCGGCTGATGGAGGCGAGCGGTACGAGCGGACAGAAGGCGGCGATGAACGGCGTGCTCAACTGCAGCATTCTCGACGGGTGGTGGCCGGAGGCCTATCGCCCGGAGCTTGGCTGGGCGATCGGCGCCGACGTCGAGCAGGGGGAGGATTGGCGGCAGGATGAGCAGGACGCCCTGTCTCTCTATCACCTGCTGGAAGAGGAGATCATCCCCGCCTTTTACGATCGCGACGAGTCCGGCGTGCCGCAGCGTTGGGCGGCGATGATGCTCGAGTCGATCGTCACCGTCGGTGCCGGCTTCTCGGCGAGCCGCATGTTGATCGACTACGTGGAGAGTGCGTATGCTCCGCGCTTTGCGTCGGTCGCGGCAAAAGCTTGAGCCGATCGATTCGCTGCCGTAGGGCTGGCTGCGAGTCGGCTCGCCGCTAAGCGCGAACGAGCCACCCTGGATCCGTTCCAGCTTCGAGCAGACTCGAGAAGCGCGCACGCTTCTCGGCGTTTTCTCACCACATGACCGAAATCCCCTGCTAGCACGATCTCCTACCCCAACGGGTGGGAAGCGCCCCACCCATTGGCGCCCCCTCGGCCACTCCGCTGCGTGGTGTCAAGCACTCGCGCGTCTGACATGGTTTTCCAAAGTTTTCTGTTGGGGGGCCGACTATGGACGAAGCGAGTTCGTGGTTCATGCGTGAGCTGGAGAGACGCGGCGTATCGCGCCGTGACTTCCTCGGATTCTGCGGCGTGATGAGCACCGCGCTGGCCCTGCCGCGAACGGCAGGCGCGAAGATCGCCGAGGCGATCGAAAACAAGGAAAAGCCGACCTTGGTCTGGTTGGAGTTTCAGGACTGCGCCGGCAACACGGAGTCCTTTCTCCGCGCCGGTCGCCCTGCGGTTGCCGACATCGTGCTCGACACGCTGTCGGTGGATTATCACGAGACCATCATGGCGGCGGCGGGGCATCAGGCCGAGGCGGCGCTGGCGCAGGTGGTGGCGGACAAACCCGGCGGCTACATCGCTGTCGTCGAGGGCTCGATTCCGACCGGAGCGAACGGTGCCTACTGCACGATCGGTGGACGCGCAGCCATCGACATCGCCAAGGAAGTGTGCGGCGGGGCACTGGCGACGGTTGCCATCGGTACCTGCGCGGCCTTTGGCGGGCTGCCGGCGGCCTCTCCCAACCCGACGGGAGCTCTCAGCGTCGCCGACGCCGTTCCCGGATTGAAGAACCTGATCAATCTACCGGCATGCCCGGCCAACGTCGAGAACCTGGTCGGCACGGTGGTCTACTTCCTGACCTTCAATCGACTGCCGCCGGTCGACCGCTACCGGCGACCGCTTTTTGCCTATGGCAAGTCGATCCACGACAACTGCGAGCGCCGGGCGCACTACGACGCCGGGCAGTATGTCGAGAAGTGGGGAGACGAGGGGCACCGTACCGGCTACTGCCTGTACAAGATGGGGTGCAAGGGGCCGGTGACCTACCAGAACTGCCCCAGCGTCGGCTGGAACGAGGGCACCAGCTGGCCCATAGGCTGTGGACATCCGTGCATCGGCTGCGCCGAGCCGGAGTTCTGGGACAAGATGACGCCCTTTTACACGCACCTGGCAGGTTTCCCCGGCTTCGGAGTGCACTCCAACGTCGATCGGGTCGGAATGTGGGCTACCGCCGGTGTCGCGGCGGCGTTCGCGGCTCACGGATTTGTCCAGCTCGGCAAGCGGATGGCCGCCGCCGGCGACAAGGCGCCGGCAGTGGAATCCAAGCCACCCCGGAAGACGGATAAGCAGGAAGAAGGAGAGCTGTCATGACCCATATCGTTGTCGATCCCGTCACGCGCATCGAGGGTCACCTGCGAGTCGAGGCCGAGGTGGACGGCGGTGCGGTGCAGAATGCGTGGTCGTCATCGACCATGTTCCGCGGCGTCGAGACGATTCTCAAGGGTCGCGATCCACGCGACGCCTGGGCGTTCACGCAGCGCATTTGTGGTGTCTGCACGACGGTTCATGCGATCACCTCGATCCGCGCGGTGGAGAACGCGATCGGTGCCGAGCCACCGCCGAATGCGCGGCTCTTGCGCAACCTCATCATGGCGTCGCAGATGGTGCAGGACCACGTCGTCCACTTCTACCATCTGCACGCGCTCGACTGGGTCGACATCGTCTCGGCCTTGTCTGCCGACCCCGCTGCGACCTCGCAACTGGCTCAGTCCATCTCCGACTGGCCGCTTTCGAGCACGACCTATTTTGCCGGCGTGAAGGATCGACTGCAGCGCTTCGTCGAGCAGGGGCAGCTGGGTCCCTTCGGCAACGCCTACTGGGGTCACTCGGCATATCGGTTGCCGGCAGAGGCCAACCTGCTGGCAGTGGCACATTACCTCGAAGCCTTGGATTGGCAGCGCGAGTTCATCAAGATCCACGCCGTCCTGGGCGGCAAGAACCCGCATCTGCAGAGCTTTCTGGTCGGTGGTATGGCGACCCCGGTGGATCCCGACCAGCAGGCATCGATCAACATCACCTCGCTGGCCACGATGCGCAAGCTCATCCGTGAGGCCAAAGCGTTCGTCGAGAAGGTCTATATCCCGGATTTGCTGGCGGTCGCATCTTTCTACAAGGATTGGGCGGCCTATGGTGCCGGAGTCGGCAACTACCTGGTCTACGGCGAGTACCCGGATGCCGACGGCCACAATGCGCCGCTGTATCTACCCTCGGGTGTTATTCGCGATCGTGACCTTTCCACTGTCGAAGCGCTGGATGAGGCCAAGATCACCGAGTACGTCACTCATTCGTGGTTCGAGTACGACGCCGGCGACGGTCAGGGCCTGCATCCCTCGCTTGGAGAGACAAATCCCAACTACACGGGTCCCCAGCCGCCGTACGAGCGTCTCAACACCGATGGCAAGTACAGCTGGCTGAAGTCGCCGCGCTACGACGGCCTGCCGATGGAGGTGGGGCCGCTGTCGCGGATGCTCGTCGCCTATGCCTCGGGTCACCAGCGTGTTCAAGAGCTCGTCGGCTATGCCCTTGGCAAGCTGGAAGTCGGACCGGAGGTTCTGTTCTCGACCCTCGGTCGCGTTGCCGCTCGCGGCATCGAGACGCTGGTTCTGGCCGAAAAGCTCGAAGGCTGGCTCGACGAGCTGGCAGACAACATGGGTCGTGGCGAGCTGCGCATTCACGACAACTCGAAGTGGGATCCCAAGACATGGCCCAAAGACTGCACGGGCGCCGGTTTCCACGAGGCACCGCGGGGCGCGCTGGGCCACTGGGTACACATCGTCAACGGAGAGATCGCCAACTACCAGTGTGTCGTACCCAGCACCTGGAACGCCGGGCCGCGCGACGCGATGGGACAGCCCGGACCGTACGAGCAGGCCTTGGTCGGGAATCCGGTCGCCGACCCCGAGCAGCCGCTGGAGATTCTGCGCACCATCCACTCCTTCGATCCGTGCATGGCCTGCGGCGTCCACGTGCTCGATCCAACCGGTCGAGAGGTGGTGAAAGTGAGGGTCCTATGAGGAGGATCTGGAAGAAGCACGTTCAGGAAGTCGACCTGGACAACGTCTATGTCTGGCAGTGGCCGGTGCGCATCACCCACTGGATGACGGCGCTGTCGCTGTGGATCCTGTCGCTCACAGGGCTCTACATGGGGTATCCCTTCCTCATCGCTTCGGGGCAGGCGAGCGAGCATTTCCTCATGGGCACGGCGAAGCTGATTCACTTTTATGCAGCGATCGCCTTCACCTTGTCGGTGCTGTCGCGTATCCTCTGGATGTTCATGGGCAACTGGTACTCGAGGTGGCATCGCTTCATCCCGGTCGATCGCAGAAGATGGTGGGCGATGGGGAAGACGCTTCGCTACTACTTGTTCGGACTGCGGATGCCGCCCGGATTCGTCGGCCACAACCCGCTCGCCGGTCTCACCTACTTCTTCGTCTTCATCGCTTTTCTGGTGCAGATCGCCACCGGGCTGGGGATGTACGCCGCCAGCGCCCACGTCGATTCACCCTTCCGAGCCTTTGGTTTTCTGGTGCCGGTAGTCGGCGGTCTGGCGACCGCGCACTGGATTCACCACATCACCATGTGGCTGCTGTGGATGTTCATCGTCCACCATGTCTACAGCGCGATCCTGATGTCGCAGGTCGAGGCGACCGGGACCGTCGAGTCGATATTCTCCGGGCACAAGTTCGTGCCGCGAGAGGACATCGTCCAGCCGGGCTACCGCCTGGCCCATCCAGAGGCCTGAACACTTGGCGGAACCTGGTGCCGATCGCTTGCTGATCCTTGGCCTCGGCAACGTGCTGTGCGGCGACGATGGTCTGGGCGTGGCCGCGGTGATGGAGCTGGAGCGCCGCTACCGGCTACCGGCCACCGTCCGCGCGCTCGACGGCGGGACCCTGGGGTTGGCGCTCATGTCGGTGTTCGAGCGCTCCGAGGACGCCATTCTGGTGGATGCGGTGCAGGTCGATCGGCCTCCGGGATCGTTGGTACGGATCGAAGGCGAGGCCGTCGCGCCGGCGGTCCGCAACCGGCTCTCGGTCCACCAGATCGGGGTGGCGGACCTGCTCGAAGGGCTGCGGCTGGTCGACGCCTATCCACCAACGCTAGTGCTGCTCGGACTGGTGCCGCAATCCCTCGAGTTGACCCTCGAGTCGTCCCCACCAGTGCGTCGCAACCTGCCGAAGCTGGTGGAGGGCATTGCCCAGGAAGCTCGCCGACTGGGCCACAGTCTGGAGCCGCGAGATGCTCATGATCTTCCAGCGACCGGCTTTTATCGCGCTGCCGCTGGTGTTTCTGGCATGTAGCGACGGTGGCCTGCCGCCCGAGTATCGCCAGCTCGAGGTGCCCGAAAGCCGCCTGAGCTCGGCCGAGGCGCGTCGCAGCGGCCGGGAGCTCTTTCTCGCACACTGTGCGCTCTGCCATGGTGAAAAGGCCGACGGCGTCGGCAGGAGGCGCAATCTCTCCTCGCGCCCGGCCGACTTCACCGACCCGTTCTGGCGACAGCGAGTAGGTCCTCGGGATCTCTACCAGGTCATCCGCGAAGGCGTAAAGGGTACGGCAATGCCCGGTTTCAAGGCGCTGAGCGAAGCCGAGATCTGGGACCTCGTCGCCTACATTTCCAGCGTAGCCGAGGAGTGGTCACCGCGCGACCGGTCGGACTGAGGCTGCCGGTGGCGCGGAGGTGCGCTCGCGCCTACAATCGGAGACGAGGGATCTCGACAGACGTGTCGCCTGGAGTGCCGGCACGGAGCTTCCTGTCGAGAGCCGTTCCATGTCGCTGACGATCGCTCACATCGCGTCCGAGTTCGCCGGTTTGGCCCATACCGGTGGTCTGGGCGATGCCGTCGCGGCTCTGTCCAAGGAGTTGGCTCGCCGGGGAGACGATGTGCGCGTGTTTCTGCCGCTCTACGGCTCGCTTGACACTCGCGCGCGGGATCTGCGGCCGGAGCGCGGCCTCCAGGAAGTTGTCGTGCCGCTCGGCGGTACCGAATACTCGTTCTCAGTGTGTTCCTTGGCGCCGACGGACGGCGGAGCGCTCGTCTATCTCATCGATTGTCCTGCTGCATACGGACGCACAGCCATTTACGACTCAGCGGGCGACGAGCACTTGCGGTTCGCGCTGCTTGCACGAGCCGCCCTCGAAAGCTGCCAGCGCCTGGGATGGGCGCCGCGGGTCTTTCACTGCCACGACTGGCACGCCGGTCTGTTGCCGCTCTATCTCGAGACGCTCTATGCGTGGGACGCGCTGCTTGCCGGCTCTCGGACCGTGCTGACGATCCACAATCTCTCCTACCAAGGCGCATTCCCGGCCTTGCTCGCCGAGGATCTGGGCCTGCCGAGGGAGTCGGGGCTGGTCCATGGCGCAGGAGACGACGCCCAGGTGAACTTCCTCGCCACCGGCATTCGCCATGCCGACATGATCACGACGGTCAGCCCGACCTACGCTCGGGAGATCCTGACGCCCGAGTGCGGGATGGGTCTCGAGGCGCTGTTGACGGAGCGTGAAGATCGGTTGGAGGGAATCCTCAACGGTGTCGATTACGAGACCTGGGACCCGGAGCACGACTCGTTGATTCCGGCGACCTACTCGGCGACTGATATGAGGGGCAAGAGCGTCTGTCGCCGGGCGCTGATCGATGAGCTCGGTCTGGAGCCGAATCCTGACGGACCGGTAGTGGGGATCGTGTCGAGACTGGCATGGCAAAAGGGCATGGACGTTGCCGCTGCGGTTCTTTCCGCTGTGCTCGACAGGGGAGACATGCGACTTGCCGTGCTTGGCACGGGTGACGAGGAGCTGGAAGCGGTCTTCGAGGGGTTGGTGAGAAGCTTTCCGAGCCAGGTCGCATTTTGCGCCACCTTCGATGAAGGACTGGCGCATCGCATCGAGGCCGGAAGCGACATGTTTCTGATGCCGTCGCGTTTCGAGCCGTGTGGTCTCAACCAGATGTACAGCCTGCGATACGGTACGCCGCCGATGGTGCATCGTGTCGGCGGTCTGGCGGATACCGTCGAGCCTTTCGAGCCGGATACCGGTGAAGGAACGGGTTTCGTCTTCGAGCCCTTCGGCGCCGAGGGCGTTCGGAGTGTCCTCGAGGCCGCCCTGGCGACCTACCGCGAGCCCGATCAGTGGAAACGCCTTGTTGCGAACGGCATGGCGCGAGATTTTTCCTGGGCGCGGCAGGCGGAGACGTACCTCGGGATGTACGAGCGGCTACTGGGTGAAGCGCCGCCAGCGGCTGCGCGGAGGATGGGAAGCGAGTGAGACCGTTGTCACCGACGTGGTAGCGTCCTAGATGACGGCGTGCTCACCGTGGCCGTGGGAGTCGAGGCGTGACGACATACTCGTTCGAGACATTCTGGCAGTGGCTCATGCGGCATCCGAACTGCATCCTGAGAGCGGGTTCGCCGGATGCAGTGCTCTACGACGATGACGATCTGCACTGGCACTTCGCGGCCGACGGGCCTGTCCTGTACGTGCAGGTGATCCGGGGCAAGAGGCTTCTGGGAGAGCTGGGCATCGACGCGGAGCGAGTCTCGTACGTGGAGTGGATCGGCGAGGAGCCCGCCGGCGAGCATATGTTCGAGTTGATCAGTGAGATGCCCGAGCAGCGAGTGGCGTCCTATTTCTTCGTCGTCTCTCACCTCCTGGAGGACGAAGAGCCGCCGCCTCACGAGCGGGCGGTGCACTAGGGCACCGCTCACGTTCTGCGCCGCTGCCTGCGGCTGGGCACGCGGCGATCATCGACTCCGTGCGATGCACGAGCTGTCCCACTTCACGCCTCCGGTTCGCTATCGTCAGGACGTCGTGCAAGCGCTGCGTGACCTCGGAGTCGTGCCGCGCGTTTCGACCCAGCCGCGACTCGTCTACGAGTTCTTGCGCGCTCTGATGACCCTCGAGATTCGCGAGCGAAAGGCGCGTCGGCGTGAGCTTGAACGGCTCCTCGGGCCGCAGCATCTCGACGACTACGCGCGCCAGATCGGGCTCTTGCGGGCCAAATATCACCTGCTGAGACGGCCTCTTGAAGACTGGGTTGAGAAGAGCGCGTCCGGCGCGCCCGGTTTCCACTCGGACGCCTGACCTCGCTGCGGTCAGCTCAGTCCCAGAAGGGTCAGGAGCCGACCCCCCGCCGGGAAGAGGCTGAGCAGTACGAGGAAGATGAAGGCGGGGCAGACCCAGCGCAGGAAGAAGCCCCAGACGCGGACGAATCGTTCACTCGTCGAGCTGCCGCGCTGCAATGCGTCGCCGGCGCGCTGGACGCCCCAGATCCAGCCGACAAAGATGCTGAGCAGCATGGCGCCGATGGCGAGCGAGAGATTCCCCCAGACGAAATCCATGATGTAGAGAAACGATGTGTTGCCCTGCAGGCTCATCGAGCTCAGCGACGGCACGGCCCCCTGAGAGAGGGCCGAGGGAAGCCCGATGAGAAAGGCAATGACGCCGACTGTCCACACCGATCTGCTGCGCGTCCAACGCCGTTCGTCGACGAAGTAGGAGACCGGCACTTCGAGCAGGGAGACGGTCGACGTGAGCGCGGCGATCGACAGCAAGATGAAGAAGAAGACGGCGACGAGCCCTCCCAGGGGCATGGCCTTGAAGATCTCGGGCAGCACTTCGAAAATGAGAGTAGGACCCGAAGCTGGATCTTTTCCCAGCGCAAAGAGCGCCGGGAAGATCATGAAGCCTGCCAGCAAGGCGATCATGGTGTCGAAGAGGGCGACATAAGCGCCGGAAATGCGGAGGTTGGCTGACTTGGGGAGATACGAGCCGTAGGTGATCATTGCTCCCATGCCGAGGCTCAGCGAATAGAAGGCCTGGCCGAGCGCCGCCACGACGACAGACGCCGTCACCTTCGAAAAATCCGGCTTGAGAAAGAACGCGACGCCCTTCATCGCGCCGTCCAATGTCAGGCCGCGAACGATCACCGCCAGCATCAGCACGAGAAGAACCGGCATAAGGATTTTCGACCAGCGCTCGATCCCGTGTTCGATGCCGCCGATCACGACCAGGACGGTCAGGACGAGGAAGATCGCGAACAGCGGCACGGCGACGATTGGTGAGGCGGTAAAGGCGCCGTGCGGCATGGCGGGCGCGAGGAGGCTCTTGAAGATGTAGCCGAACGCCCAGCCGGCGATGACGGCGTAGTAGCTGAGAATGAAAAGAGCCGTCAGGACTGCCAGGCCTCCGACGGCTATCCACCGGCTGCCTGGTCGCAGAGTGCGAATGGCTCCTACGGGGTTTCTCGAGGTGCGCCGGCCAAGCACCAGCTCGGCGAACACATAGGGCAAACAGATGAGCAGGATACAGATCAGGTAGATGACAACGAACGCGCCGCCGCCATTGGTGCCTGTGACGTAGGGAAAGCGCCAGATATTACCGAGACCGATCGCCGACCCTGCAGCCGCCAGGACGAATCCCACCGACGACTTCCACTGTCCTCGTTGACGTTGCATTGATCTTCCCTCAGGCCGGACTCGAAACTCTCGCACCGGATACCGCGGAGTGCATCCATGTCCTCGAGCGATCGGAAGTCGGAGAAAGCGCTCGCGACGCCTTTCAATTCGAGTGCGAATTCTACGGGAAGGGGGAGGTACGGGCGAGCGCGGCAACCGGAGTCGGTTCAGCGACGTATTGGAGAAATCTCGATTGAACGAATTCGCCGCATTGCGGCAGCAATCGTGGTATGATCTTGCCGCAAGGCGGCAATCTGTCTCTGAGCCGCTGTATTACCCGCGAAATGACACCCGGGAGGACTCTTATGGTCGTCACAGAGCCGAAGCAAAAGGTCTCAGATGCGGACGAAGTGGAGGCGCGGAAGTCACACCGCGGCAAGAAAGAGCTGGATGATGCTGCCGCCAAGGGAGGAGGCTTCCTCGTTACCCCGGTTGTGCAGCGCGTGTTCACTCGCGAGGATTTCTCCGAGGAGCAGAGGGAGATCCAGAAGATGGTTCGCGAGTTTGCCATCGAGAGGATGCAGCCCCACTGCGACGAGCTGGAGGTGCACAACCAGGAGTTGTCGCGTCAGCTCCTGCGGGAAGTGGCTGAGCTCGGCCTGACGGCGGTGGACATCCCGGAGCGGTACGGCGGACTGGAGCTCGACAAGACGACGTCGGCGATGGTCGTCGAGTCGTTGACCCTGTCCGGCTCGGCCTCCTGGATTGTCACATTCTCGGCGCACGTCGGCATCGGCACTCTGCCGATCGTGTTTTTCGGCAGTGAGGAGCAAAAGGAGAAGTACCTGCCCAAGCTTGGGAGCGCTGAGCACCTGGGCGCGTACTCGCTGACCGAGGCCGATGCCGGCTCGGATGCGCTGAGCCTCAAAGCCACCGCTGTCCTCTCCGAGGACGGCGAGTCGTACCTTCTCAACGGCTCGAAGATCTGGGTCACGAATGGTGGCTGGGCCGACGTCTACACGGTCTTTGCCAAGCTCGACGGCAAGCTGAGCGCTTTCATCGTCGAGCGCGGGACCGAGGGATTGCAAGTCGGGCCGGAAGAAAAGAAGCTCGGGATCAAGGGCTCGTCCACGACGACGCTGACCCTGGAAAACGCCCGAGTACC
>JAOTUP010000023.1 GCA_029863825.1 Acidobacteriota bacterium
CCGTCCAGAATCAGCCCGCCGGTCAAGAAAACGTAGTCACCGACGGCTGCGATGCCTTTGGGCGTCGAGAAGTTCCAGTCGCTAAGCGTGTCGTGACGCCAGCCCCCCGTCGCGGCATTGAAGGTGTGGAGAAAGCCCTCCTCCAAAGGGCTGAATCCGTGGCCGACGTGGATCGCCCCGCCCGGGCCGATCGCCACATCCTTGGCCGGTTCGGTCTGGCTCGGTGGCGTGCCGTCGCTCACCCCGATCGGCACGACCTGCACGATCTCGCCGGCGGTCGTCATTTCGAAGAGCCGGTTTTGCAGGACCACGAGCAGATTGTCCTCGGTGAACGACGTCGGTCCGATAATCCGAAGGTGTGGTCGATCGAGCCAAGAAGCGAAGCGGTGGTGTTAGGGCATGTCTGGGTGAAGGTCGCGGCGAAGCGCACCGGCCGCCCGTACCAGTCGTAGATCACCTCGCTGACGTCGAACTGGCCAGTAATAGGGCTACAGCTTCTTCCTTCTCCAAAGACCCAAAGACCGGGCGCCGGCGGTGTAGCTGGGAAGGTCATCGCACCGGGATAGGAACCGGGCGTGATCTCGACGTCGTTGGGCGCCGCGAACCGGAGGTTCCAGTTGCTCGAGAAGTCCGTCGCCCGGAAGACGAAGTCAGCGCCATTGTCGAAGTTGCGAGAGATCGTCCACCTGCCGTCGGCCTCGGTCCAGACGGCGCTTTGCCCCTGACCGATGAAATCTCCGGGTTGACTGGTGTAGGAGTAGACGGTTTGGGCGGTGGCGGCGGAGCTCACGGACAGAAGCCCGATCATCGCCACCGCAATGCTGAAAAAGTGCTTCGATCCTGCCTTCAGAATGAGTTCCTTCCTGTTCTGTGTGTCATGCAGTAGCTGCCGATAATACCCGAAGCGTGCTGTCGGGGCTGCGACCTTCGCGATAGGCGGACTTCGCGGCGATTCCGGGCGAGAGAACCTGCGCCGCTGCGGTTCTCCGGTAGACTAGGGGCACCCGCCCGCCTCAGGGGCCGGTCACGACCGCTCGTGGTCAGCGAGGCTTGGTTTCGAGTGGCCCGGAACGCCGAAAGGGGAGAGTCGGGGCCCCAAGCGAGTAACCAAGGGGTTACCCAAACAACAAAAAAGCCCGCGCCTGCGGCGAGAGAGGCCGCGTTCCGGAGGTTCGCGGCGTCAAGGGGCCAGAGATTTCGAGATCCAGGCCCGATGTGATGATTCGAGACCTGACCCCGGAGGGTCAGCTGCCCCGGAAGGCCTCCTTGCGGAGACCGTAAAGCTTCATCTTGTTATAGAGCGTCCGCGGATCGATGCCCGCGCGCTCGGCGGTCTCGCCGACGTGGCCGCGGGTCTCCTCGAGCAGGCTCACCAGGTAGGTGCGCTCGAAGTCGGCGATGATGCTCTCGCGCGCGGCAGCCAGGGTCTTGTCCTGCCAGTCTGCCGCGCGACCTGTCGCGGGCGCCAGGTGGCTCGCTCCGGTGTCGACAGAGATCGCCCCGCTCACCCCTTCCGGAAGCTCTTCGAGGGTAATGAGCTCGCCCTCGCACAGAAGAACGGCTCGCTCGACGACATTGATGAGCTCGCGGACATTGCCCGGCCAGGAATAGCTTTTCAAGGCTTTCAGGGCCTCGATCGAAGTGCCGGCGATCAGGGGCTTGCCGAGTTGGGTGCGGAACTGGTCGATGTAGGTTTCGACCAGTGACGGAATGTCTTCGTGGCGCCGGCGCAGCGGCGGAACCGTCAGGGCCATGACGCTCAGCCGGTAGTAGAGATCTGGGCGAAAGCGCTTCTCGGCCATGGCGAGATCGAGGTCCTGGTTGGTGGCGGCCATGAGGCGCACGTCGATCTCGAGCTCGGATTCGCTGCCCAAGCGCTGGATCTTGCGCTCCTGCAGGACACGCAAGAGCTTAATCTGCAAGTGGGGGGGCATATCGCCGATCTCATCGAGGAAGAGCGTGCCGCTGTGGGCGAGCTCGAAGGCGCCCCTGCGAGCCTTTGTGGCTCCCGTGAACGCGCCCTTCTCGTGGCCGAAGAGCTCACTTTCCAGGAGCTGCTCGGGCAGGGCCGCCGGATTGACGGCGATGAAAGGCTCGTGCTTTCGTGCTCCGCTGGCGTGGATGGCGCGCCCGAGCCACTCCTTGCCGACTCCGGTCTCACCCAGGATCAAAAGAGAGGTGTCCGCCGTGGCGACTTTTTCGGCAAGAGCCAGCAGCTCACGCATCGCCTGACTTGCGCTGGCGAAGGCAGTGAGCCGGGGCTCCTCACGTTCCCGCTCCGACTTGATGTGGTCGATGGAAGCGAAGCGCTTGCGCTCGACCAGCGCCGCGAGCGTTTCGCGAAGCCTGGCGGGGGAGAGTGAGCGCGGAATCACCGCCAGGGCGCCGGCGGCAAGCAGCCGGGTGCGCTCGCCGAGGTCCTCTTCATCGCTGAGGACGATGACATCGGGTCGGTCGGGGAGGTTTCGCACCTCTGAGACCGAGATCTCGAGTGGTTCGGGAAGCGTGGATCGTGTGGCGAGGACGAGATCGTACGTCTCTTCCCCGAGGCCGGCCCAGAAACGCTCTCCCGCGGCCGACTCGGCGAGCACGGCCTGTGAGGTTTCGAGAGCCGTCCGAACGCGTCGCCGCAACGTCTCGTCCTCGATGACGAGTAAGGTCCGGATCAACATGACGAACGCGCGAACGGTACCATGATTCTGATCTTTTCAGGTGTGAGATTCCGATCCGCGGTTTCCAGCCCGAGGTCCCGGCGTGGGATTCGAGCCGCCCGGTTGGCGGATGAGCGGTACGAGGGCCTTTCCGAGCGCTGGCACTGTCCTTGCGCACGGGACGACGAGGCGGCAGTTTCGCGTGGTGATACCGAAGCGCTTAGAATCCGAGGTCAAACTGGCCGAGTCGGTCGAGGTGAAGGCGGATGCCGGTCTGCCCCATGCTCCCGAGGCGTTCCGGCGCGAGCTCGGTCGCCGGCTCGACCTTCTCGACCGCGAGATCCGGGCCCTGGAATCTGAGCAGACGATGACGGTCCTTGCAGATTCCGCAGACTCACTTCGGCGCATGCGAAAAGGCGTGAATGAGCGACTTGCCGACTCACTGGACGCCGCGACCTGGACAGAGACGCGGCTCGAGATCGTCGGCATGTGGAGACGGCTTCGACGGGAGTTCGAGCGGCTTGCTGCGGCATCGCACCGTCGCTGCCCCGCGCGCCCGGGACAACGGGAGCGAGGCCCGAGATGGTAGGAGCGAGGCGAATGGGAGAAGAGCGTGTGGAGTAACACCGGCATGACGTGGGAGAGCTTGAACGACTGGTTCGAGAATCTTTCTGGAAGCGGGATCGCACCGCCCGGCAAGGTCCTCCTGAGCCTGGCTCTCATCGGCTTGCTCTGGGTTGTGCGCTCGATGGCAACTCGCGCCATCGAGCGACAAACGGATGAGCCGGCGCTTGCCTATCGCTGGCGAAAGATCACGCTCTATGTCAGCGCGACACTCGGCGTCGTCCTGCTCGGCCTGATCTGGTTTCGGGAGTTTCGGTCGATCGCCACCTTCTTCGGTCTTTTGACCGCCGGCTTGGCGATCGCGCTTCGTGACATCGTCACGAGCTTTGCCGGCTGGCTTTTCATCCTGGTGCGCAAGCCGTTCGATGTCGGCGATCGGATTGCCATTGGCGACCACGCCGGCGACGTCATCGACCTGCGGATCTTCAAATTCACGCTCATGGAGATCGGAAACTGGGTGGATGCCGACCAAAGCACCGGACGAGTCGTGCATGTCCCCAACAGCTATATCCTCACCGAAACGCTGGTCAACTACACGCGAGGATTCCGCTTTATCTGGAACGAGATCCCGGTGCTGGTCACCTTCGAGAGCAACTGGCGCGACGCCAAGAGGCTGCTCAAAGAGATCGCAGATCGCGAGGCCGGCGACGCGGCCGAGCGCGCGCAGGCAGAGGTCAAGGAGGCGGCCAGGCGCTTCATGCTCTATTACAGCAAGCTGACGCCGATCGTCTACACCAGCGTCAAGGACAGCGGGGTGATGCTGACGATCCGCCATCTCTGTCTGCCCCGAGAGCGGCGCGGCACGACCGAGCGCATCTGGGAGGCGATACTGACCGCGTTCGCGGCGCGAGCGGATATCGACTTCGCCTATCCGACGCAGCGGTTCTACGACAACCGGACGGAAGGCAAGCAGGGCGACGCGGCAGCGGTCGACCCTGCAGGAGCGCAGCATGGCTAGAAACGCGGCGCCGACCGCGAAGCCGGCGACCAACGGGTCGCAGCGGTTCGGTGCCTTCGGCGGCGTCTTCACGCCCAGCATCCTGACGATTCTCGGCGTCGTCATGTACCTGCGGCTCGGATGGGTCGTCGGTAATGCCGGTCTCGGCGGCGCGCTGCTGATCGTCGTGCTGGCGCATGTCATCTCCGTGATCACCGGGCTCTCGGTGTCGAGCATCGCCACCAATCGCACCGTCGGTGCCGGCGGCGCCTACTTCATGATCAGCCGATCGCTGGGAGGCGCGGCCGGCGCGGCAATCGGCATTCCGCTCTTCTTCGCTCAGGCGCTGAGCATCGCGTTCTACGTCGTCGGTTTTTCCGAGAGCCTCGGGATGTTGTCGCTGGATCTCGACCCGCGCCTGGTCGGCACCGGGGTGTGCGTCGTGCTGACCCTGATCTCGCTCAAGGGCACCGATCTGGCGATCAAGGCGCAGTACTTCGTGATGGCGGCAATCGGTATCTCCCTGGTGTCGTTTTTTGTCGGTCGGTCGCCGTCGCCGCCGGAGGAGATCGCCTGGCTCAATCCGGAGGGTCTTCCCTTCGCCACCGTCTTCGCGGTGTTCTTCCCCGCCGTCACCGGCATCATGGCCGGGGTCAGCATGTCGGGCGACTTGAGGGAGCCGCGGCGCGACTTGCCGCGCGGCACGATGTCGGCGATCGGCGTCGGCTTCCTGGTCTATCTTGCGGTGCCCGTCTGGTTGGCGGTGAACGCGGACAGCTCCACGCTGACGAGCAGCCTGCGCGTCATGTGGGACGTGTCACGCGTCCCGGCGCTGATATTTGTAGGCGTCTGGGCGGCAACCCTGTCGAGTGCGATCGGCAGCATCCTGGCGGCTCCCAGGACCTTGCAGGCGTTGGCTGTCGACGGCTTCATGCCGCGTCTTCTGGGTCGCGGCTCCGGGCCGGCCAACGAGCCCCGGATCGGGCTCGTCTTCAGTTTTGCGCTCGCCGAAGTCGCGATCCTGCTCGGCGGACTCGATGTCATCGCTCGCATTCTCACCATGTTCTTTCTTGCCACCTACGGCGTCACGAACCTCGCCTGCGGGTTGGAGAAATGGGCCGCGAGCCCGAGCTTCAGACCGTCGCTGTCGGTGCCGTGGTGGGTGAGCCTCATCGGCGCCGTGGGGTGCTTCTACGTCATGAGTATCATCGACCTCGTCGCCATGGGTGCGGCGTTGGTCGTGTGCGCCGGGATCTACTTCATCGCGCAGCGAAAATCGCTGAACAACACCTTTGGCGATGCCCGCCACGGCATCCTCGCGGGCCTAGTGCGAAGCGCTCTCCATCATTACCGCAGGGCGCAGTTTCATCCCGTCAACTGGCGACCGAACCTGATCATTTTCGGGGGCACGCTGGCGCGGCGAGCTCATCTCGCCGAGCTCGGCAGCGCCCTCGTCCAGGACCGCGGCATCGTCTCGTACTCACAGCTCATCGAAGGCGGCATCGCCGACGGCGCGGAACAGAAGCGCGACGCGCTCGAGCTCCTCGAAGAGCAGGTCAAACAGGAATTTCCGAACCTCTTTTGCCGCGTCGATGTGGTCGACGACATCCATCGCGGCCTGGTGCAGGTCGCCCAGTCCTACGGTGTTGGTAACTTCGAGGCCAACACCGTGATGTTCGGCTGGACCGACAAGCCGGAGCGCCAGGAGGCTCTGCTTTCGGCCTTGCGAGACCTGCTGCTCCTCGATCGCTCTGCTCTCATCGTCAGCTACAACCGAGACCGCGGGCTCGGCGTCGGGCGGCGCATCGACATCTGGTGGGGCGGTCTCGAACGCAACGGTGCGCTGATGCTGCTACTCGCCTATTTGCTGAACTCGCACGACCGGTGGCGGGAGGCGGAAGTCAGAATCCTCACCGTCGTCAGTTCCGAGAAGAAGAGAATCAGGGCCGAGAAGGAGCTCGCCGGCATCATGGAACAGACGCGACTGGCCGCCGAGACTCGAGTGCTCGTGCGTCGGTCAGCCGACATCAGCGAAATCATGCGTGAGGAGAGCGGGCGCAGCGATCTCGTCATGGTCGGCTTGCGTCAGCCCAAACCGGAAGAAAAGGCGGCTGATTTTTTCGTTCACTACGCACGCATTCTCGAGGCGTTGCCGACCACCATGTTGGTGGCGAGCGCGCCGAGCTTCGAAGGAGCGCCGGTGCTCTTCGATGACACCGACGTGGACGAGGAGACAAACGAAGCCGGAGATGATGTGCCCGCGAACGAAGCGCGGGGAGAGAATCCACGGAGGTGAGAAGGAGACGATGACGAAGGATGAGAAGAAATTGCGCAAGGACCGCCTGAGACCGGACGAGAACGATGCGAACGACGAGAACGACGAAAACGACGGGAACGGCGAGAACGGCCGCTGGGCGAAGGATCACGACGACCGCCATTCGTGGCGCACCGATCGGCGGCGTCATCGTGATCCGGACGAGAGCGAAGAGCGCAAGCGCGCGGAGCGCCACCGCCATCCACGACGTCACGACGACGATCGAGACTAGACGGGCAAGCGAAGGCGGACGACCATGGTAGACGCGAATCAGGGCAATACAACGGACCGAGACGCCGAGGCCGCGGCCGGCGAGACCCCATTGGTGCTCGACGCCGTTGCTGCGGCTCCGGCCGGCAAGTACCTCAGCGAGCTCCAGGACCAGCGGGCGATCGCCCGCGATCCGCAACGACCTCTCGAAGAGCGCCTCGAGGCATTCGAGGACGTGTTCGATTCGGAGGTCGGCGATACGAGCCTGGTGCGGGCACGCAACATCGAGCGCGAGTTCGGGCTGCGCCAGCTCTATTTGAAGTTCGAGGGCGGGAATCCGACCGGATCGCAGAAGGACCGGATCGCCTTCGCCCAGGTGGCGGATGCGCTGCGCCGGGGCTACGACGGTCTCACGGTGGCGTCCTGCGGAAACTACGGTGCGGCGGTGGCCCTCGCCGCATCGGTCGCTGGCTTGCGATGCGAGGTCTTCGTGCCGGCCACCTTTCACACCCGCCGCACGGCCGAGATCGAAGGGCTCGGCGCGTGCATCGAGCGGTCACCGGGCGACTACGAGACGGCGGTCGAGACGTCGCAGAATCGCGCCGAGAAGGCCGAGCTCTACGATGCGAATCCCGGCGGTCCCAACACGCCGCTGCAACTGCAGGCCTACGGTGAGGTGGCTTCGGAGATCTACGACGAGCTGCGAGACGCTCCCGCCATCGTCGCAGTTCCGGTGTCGAACGGCACGACTTTGGCGGGTATCTTCAAGGGGTTCGTTCGGCTCTACCGGCGCGGCAAGATCTCGCGCGTGCCACGAATGCTCGGTGCATCGTCGTTCGGCAAGAACCCGATCGTCGTCTCACACCAGCGCGGGCTGGAGACGTGCGTGGATCTCGATCCGCAGAAGATCAGGGAAACCCCCGTCAACGAGCCGCTCATCAACTGGCATTCCTACGACGGCGACATCGCCTTGCACGCGCTCAGAGAGAGCCACGGATACGCCGCCTCGGCCAGCGATCGCAAGATGCTCCGACACGCCCGTCTGTTGCTCGAGAACGAAGGTCTCAACGCGCTTCCGGCATCCTGCGCTGCGCTGGCGGTGCTGCTCGAGCGCCACGCTGCGAAGCCGCTGGCTTCGGATCGGTATGTCGTCGTTTTGACCGGCCGCCGGTAAGAGGAGGAATCAAAGATGGACGGGAACGCTATCGTCTATTGTGAAGGCGCGTTCGGCACCGCGAACGGCAAGACGGCGCATGGTCTGGTGCGGCGAACGAACCGGTACCGCGTGATGTCGGTGATCGATTCCGAGAAAGCCGGTCGAGACGCGGGCGAGATCCTCGACCGGCGTCGGGTCGGCATCCCGGTTCTCGCCGACATCGATGCGGGGGTCGCAGCGGCCACCGAGCGCGGCCTCACCGCGACCCACCTCGTCGTGGGGCTCGCGCCCGATGGCGGCAAGCTGAGCCGGGAGGCTCGGAGCGACCTCGCCGCCGCCATTCGCGCCGGCCTCAATGTCGACTCCGGTCTCCACGACTACCTGACAGAGGATCCCGAGCTCTCGGAGCTGGCCGCCGCCCACGGTGTCGTGCTCCGCGACGTACGCAAGCCGCCGCCACGCGAGAAACTGCATTTCTTCAGCGGCAAGATCGAAGAGGTGACAAGCCTCAAGGTGGCGGCGCTGGGGACCGATTCCGCTGTCGGCAAGCGCACCACGGCGTGGCGGCTGGTGGAAGCGTGTGAGGCTGCGGGTCTTTCGGCCGAGCTCGTCGGCACCGGCCAGACCGCCTGGATGCAGGGGGCCCGCTTCGGTATCGTGCTCGATTCTCTGATCAACGACTTCGTCACCGGCGAGATCGAGCACGCGGTCTGGAGAGCCTGGAAAGAGGCTTCGCCCGAGGTCATCATCATCGAAGGCCAGGGGAGTTTGATGAACCCGGCCTACCCCGGCGGCTTCGAGATCCTGGCCGCCGGCCGCCCGGATGTGGTGGTTCTGCAGCATGCACCGATGCGTCACGACTACGACGGGTTTCCGGGGTATCCGATCCAACCCATCGAGACGCAAATCCAGGCAATCGAGTTGATTTCGGGTGCGCCCGTGGTGGCGATCACGCTCAACCACGAAGGGCTGGATCCGACCGAGATTCCCGAGGCCTGCGCCCGACTGAGCGATCGTGTGCACCTGCCGGTCGTCGACGTTCTCGTCGATGGCGCCGATGCCTTGATCGAGGTGTTGCGAGCCTATATGCGACAGGAAGGAGAGAAATCCCATGACTGACTCTGAGGACGCGATCGCGTCCGCGTCGCGCGAGTCCGACGACGATCCGCTGGCGACCCTCACGGTGATCGATCGACTGGAAGTCGGTCCGGTGCGGCTCGAAGCCGACCGCCTGTCCATGCCCTATCGGGTGCAGGTGGGCGCTAGCGTCGAAGCCACCGAGCTCGCCTACCGCTGGGGAGAAAAGGTCTTCGACCCTGAGAGTGAATCGGACCACCAGCTCGCCGCCATGATCGGCGCGCAGGTCGCTCTCAACTACGGTCTCTTTTGTCGTGAGTTGGTGCTCCACGGTCGCTTTGATTACGCCGACCGTGACTTCCTGGGGGCGATGGCGGAAAACACCGCGCGCGAGATTTACGTCAAGAAGTTTCTGCAGCCGAATCCGTTTCTCACCGGCGACGCCAGCCGCCTGCCGGCGATCCGTCTCGACAGCTACTTGAGAGCTCGCGTCGTCTTGCCGGACGCCGTGGGCAAGACACCCTCGAAGCGATCGAAAGCGAAGCCGGAGGCCGAGCCCTCCTGGCAGGCGACTCCCTCCCGTATCGCCGTTTTGGCGAGCGGCGGCAAGGACAGCCTGTTGAGCTACGGACTGCTCGACGAAATGGGACTCGAAACCCATTCGGTCTTCGTCAATGAATCCGGACGCCACTGGTTCACGGCGCGCAATGCCTTTCGCTCCTTGAGCCAGGAGGCGCCCGACACGACGACACGGGTGTGGACGACGTCGGATCGCGTCTTCTCGTGGATGCTGCGCCACCTGCCGTTCGTACGAGCCGACCACGGGCGAGTGCGCTCCGACGAGTACCCGATCCGGCTGTGGACGGTGGCGGTGTTTCTGTTCGGAGCACTGCCGGTCCTTCGCGCTCGCGGCATCGGTCGTATCGTCATCGGCGATGAGTACGACACTACGCACAGGACACGACACAAAGGCATCACTCACTATGACGGCCTCTACGATCAGAGTCGGTACTTCGACGAATCGCTCAGCCGCTATTACCGGCGCAAAGGGTGGCCGCTGGTGCAGTTCTCGCTGCTGCGTCAGATGTCGGAGCTGTTGATTCAGAAGACCCTCGCCGAGCGGTATCCGGATCTGCAGCGGCATCAGGTCTCGTGCCACGCGACGCACATCGACAACGATCGCACTCGGCCGTGCGGTCGATGTGAAAAGTGCCGTCGCATCGTCGGCATGCTGGTCGCTGTCGGCAGCGACCCCGAAAGGTGCGGCTACACGGCTGAACAGGTCACCGGCTGTCTCGAGGCCTTGGCAAGCCGAGGTGTTCACCAGGAATCCTCCGGAGCGCAGCAGCTTGCCTGGA
The DNA here is from genome assembly GCA_029863825.1 of Acidobacteriota bacterium. GTDB lineage: Bacteria > Acidobacteriota > Thermoanaerobaculia > Multivoradales > JAHEKO01 > JAOTUP01. Next base: position 10,328 of record JAOTUP010000023.1, read on the forward strand.
TGCTGGTGCGGCGCGGCGTTCTTGCGGATCACACCGAGGGTCTCGGTCGGGCTCGCGAGAGGCGAGAGATCTTGAAGCTGAGGTTCGATCGCGAGGCCTCGCCGCCGACCACCGTGCCGGCCGACCTGCGCACGCCGCTCTACGAGCTGCTGCTGCAGCACGCCGAGGGCGCGGTCGAGAAGACGGGGTGGATATGGAATCCGTACCAGCCGCTGACTCGGAGCGGTCGCGCGGCAACGGCCGAGGAAGCGTCCGGCGGGTCAAAGGTTGTCGGACCGCCAGCCGAGCTCGACCCGGCGCGGTCCTTCTTTCTCGGCGAGATGACGTGGCTTCAGGCGAAGGCGAGGTTTGCCGAGAGCGAGGTCGTGCTCCTGCCGGTGGGCGCCGTCGAGCAGCACGGCCCGCACCTGCCGCTCGATATCGACGGCTGGGATGCAGAGTACTTGTCCCGGCAGGTGGCGGCTCGCTGTAGCGACCCCAAGCCGTTGGTCCTGCCGCTGATCCCGTATGGTGTTTCGTACCATCACGACGATTTTCCCGGGACGGTGAGTGTCGGACCGGACACCCTGGCGCAGTTCGTGTACGAGGTCGGGATGGCGGTGGCGAGGCACGGCATCACCAAGCTCGTCATCGTCAACGGCCACGGAGGCAACGCGCCGGCGCTGCAGTTGGCGGCGCAGAAGGTCAACCGCGATGCGCGGATCTTCACTTGCGTCGATACCGGTGAGACCAGCGACACCGACATCAACGCTCTGGCCGAGACCCTCAACGACGTGCATGCGGGTGAGATCGAGACCAGCACCGCACTCGCCACTCGTCCGGAATTGGTGGACAAGAGCCGGCTGGAATCGTCGGTGCCGGAATTCTCCAGCCGCTACCTGGATTTCTCGTCCGCTGCGAGTGTCGAATGGTACGAGCACACTGCCAAGATCTCCGACTCCGGAGTTCTCGGTGATCCGACCAAGGCGAGTCGCGAGAAGGGCGAGAGGATGTGGGAGTTG
>JAOTUP010000024.1 GCA_029863825.1 Acidobacteriota bacterium
GATCTCGAGCAACGAGGCGGAAGCCAGTCGGTGGCCGGCACCGCCATCTGCGATCTCCTCGAGCCTGAGGGGTTTCCGCAAGCGCTCGATGCCGGAAGGGAAGCCTTCGGTGAGCTCGAGACAGTCGTGGTCACGGCAGGGCTCTTCGCCGGGCAGGACGCGCTGGAGAGCGATCGGCATCTCATGCGCCGGCTACTCGATGTGGACTTTGCCCGCACGGTGGAGTTCTGTGAGGCGGCAAAAGAGCGACTGCTCGACGCTGGCGGTGGCACACTCTGCGTCTTCAGCTCGGTCGCCGGTGAGCGTGGCCGAAAACCGACTGTCCTCTACGGGGCCGCCAAGGCGGGGCTCACCCGGTACCTCGAAGGACTCGACCACCGACACCGGCACGATGGCCTCGTCACCGTCACCGTCAAGCCCGGTTTCGTCAAGACCGGCATGACCGCGGGCCTCGACCCGCCGCCCTTCGCCGGCGAACCCGAGGCCGTGGCCCGGCGGGTGCTGCGCGCAATCGACCGCAAGGCACCGGTCGTCTACGCGCCCGCTCCGTGGCGTTGGGTGATGCTTGTCATCCGCAACCTCCCACGCGCGGTCATGAGGCGCCTCGGTTTCTAGCCTTCGAGAGACTCTAGAGACTCTCGAGCTCGTCGACGATGCCCTCGACGACGCGGAATCCGCCACGCCAGAACTCGGGATCGGTGACGTCGACGCCGACCTCGGACAGGATCTCCTGCGGCCGGGCGGAGCCACCGTGAGCGAGCAATCGCAAGTAACCAGGAACGAAACCCTCGCCCTGTTCCTGGTACCGACGGTACAAAGCGAGCACCAGGAGCTGCCCGAAGCTGTACGCGTAGCAGTAGAAAGGCGTCTGGTAGATGTGGGGAATCGACACCCATTCGTAACGGAACTCATTCGCAAGCTCCACAGAGCCACCGAACTGTTCCTCGAGAAGCGAGAAGTACCTTTCGTGCAACGCCTCCGGCGCTTGACCTTCGAGAATCGCCCGATGGGCCTCGATCTCGAAGCGCACAAAATATGCCTGGCGCAGCACCGTGGCGTAGATGTCGTCCATCGACGCGGCCAACAGCTCCCGCCGCACCACTGGATCCTGTTCCTGCGCGAGGAGTCGATCCGTCAAGAGCTGTTCGGCAAAGACTGATGCCGTCTCAGCGAGCGGCAGCGAAGCATGCTGCGTTAGAACCGAGTGATCCTCGGCGAGGAGGCTGTGCACCGCGTGGCCCAGTTCGTGAGCCAGCGTCGCGACATCGCGGACCTTGCCTGTGTAGTTGAGCAATATCCAGGGCGTCTGAGAGGGAAGCACTGTGGCGCAGAAAGCTCCACCCTTTTTGCCCTTCCTCAGCTCACTGTCGATGTGATCGTCGTCGAACACCCGTCTGGCCAGCGAGCCTACCTGGAGGTGGAAACGGTCGAACGTCTCGAGGACCGTTTCGACGCCCTCCTCGTACGGGATCTGGCGGTCACTGGCCGCGAGCGGCGCGTAGAGATCGTAGCGACGGAGTTTCTCCAGCCCGAGCCACTTTGCCTTGAGACGAAAGTACCGCTGAAAGATCGGAGCACTCTCGGTGCACACGCCGAGAAGTGCCTCGACCGCGTCATCGGGAATGTCGTTGGCAAGGTTGCGGACGGCGATAGGCGAGCCGAATCCGCGCAGCTCGAGGTTTTCACTCGCCCAGTCACGCACCCGGTTGACGTAGATCTGTCCGAGGATCTTGGCGTCGGCCTCGTAGACGCGATGGATCTCGTGGTAGGCCGATTCACGTCGATCGGCGTCCGGCGAGTAGAAATACGCGGATACCTCCGATCGGCTGAGCGTCTTCGTCTCCCCATCGACATCGAGCTCGAACTCGAGCCGGTTGGTGAGCATCGAGTAAAGCGTCAAGACTGCCTGAATGCCGTTGGCGTCCTTGAGATTGACGATACGCTCGGACGGCTCATCGAGAGTGAAGTCCTTGAGCCGTCTCAAGTCTCTCAAAAAGTGCCGGTAGTCAGCGCTCAGTATGTCGTCGCCTGCGGGCAGCAGACGCTCGGCCGCATCGTCATCGAGATCCTTCCACCACAGGGTAAAAAAGAGGAGCCGATTCTGTAACCCGGTCAGCACCTGATCCATACGGTTCGAGTAGGTGAGCGCCGCCTCGTCCTGGGTGTCGGAAGCGAACCAGAGAGACCCGTACGCTGACAGGACATAGCTCTTCTCGGCCGCCGCCTCGTAGCGCTCGATCAGCCGACGAAGCTCGCTCGGCTCCAGTTCGAGTTCGAGACGCGAACGCTCGGCCTCGAGCTCGGAGACCAGCGCTTCGAGCTCTTGCAGCCGTGACGAGATCGTCTCGGTCTTGGTGTTCGGCAGAAGCCCTGAGAGGCTCCAGGTCGTCTGCCGATAGCCGGTACCTTTCTCAGTGGTGCTCATCTCTCTCCTTATCTCCGATTCGCGACCCGCTGTTGGCCTCTCCAAACCAGCCGAAGGCGCGACTCTACCGCACGGTTTCGCAAGCTGAGCGCCGAGCCGCGGAAAAGCTGATCTCCGTGCCGACCCTGGAAATCCCGACCCTCCAAGGGGTTGCGGCGAGGCCTCCCGAATCCACTTCGCGCTCTTGACCCGGCTTCCTGAAGACGTATCGTTCACGCAGTATCTCGCAACCGTCGTGCCCGCCTTCGACCAGGGTGGTTTCAACTTCGCGACGGCAAAGTCGACCAGGCCCAAGCCGCGCAAGACCTGGGCCGCTTGTTACCCGAGTGGTATCTGTCGTCAGTGAAACATGGGCATGATCCGTCCGATCACGGTGACTGAAGTCCCGTCCGCCGCAGGCGCGCCTGATGCCGACATCCAGATCACTCTGACCAACTCGGAGATGGTGGTCGAGGGCCAGCTGACATCCGGTGCGCACACCGTTGCGGTCCATTTCGAGGAGCACCCCGGATTTGGCCTCGGCAACGATGTGCATCTCGCCAGACGAGACGCCTATTCCGTCGTCGCTGCGTCTTTGCGCCCATCCAGGGCTGCTTTCAACGTGTGCCACGGGAGCGTCGCGCACTTGACCCGGATGGGGAACTCGCGCACGCCCTCGAAAACCGCGAGCTTGCCGAGTTCGGCAGAGGCCTTCTCGCGCACGCTCGGATCGCCGGTCAGAAGCGTGTGGAACTCCCGGAACAGATGCTCGATCTCGTCGCGCGATTTGCCTTTGACGGCGTCCGTCATAATCGATGCCGATGCCTTGGAGATCGCACAGCCCGAGCCTTCGAAGCTGACCTCGGAGACCCCATCGTTGTCCAGCTTGAGATGCACCGTCAGGCGGTCGCCACAGAGCGGATTGTGCCCGGCGGCCGAGCGATCGGCGTCCTCGAGCGTGCCGAAGTTCCGCGGCCTCTTGTTGTGATCGAGGATGACCTCCTGGTAGAGGTCATGAAGCTCCGACGACATCAGCCGAAGACCTCTTTGACTTTGCCCAACGCTTCGACGAGGCGATCGATGTCTTCTCTCGTGTTGTAGAGCGCCAGCGACGCGCGCGCCGTTGCTGCAATTCCGAAGCGATCCATTACCGGCTGAGCGCAATGATGACCGACCCTAATGGCCACCCCCTCGCGGTCGACGATGGTGCCGACATCGTGGGCATGAACGCCATCAATCAAGAAAGACAGGACGCCGGCCTTACGCTCGGCCGTGCCCACCAAAGTGAGCCCGGGTACCGCCTCGAGCATGGCTGTCGCGTAGCTCAGGAGATCTTCTTCGTGGGCTCCGATCGCCTCGTAGCCGAGGTCGTCGAGAAAATCCACCACCGCCCCCAAAGCGATGGCACCGGCGATGTTGGGTGTTCCCGCTTCGAAGCGTGCCGGCGGCTCACGAAACTCGGTCTTCTCGAACGTAACCGAGCTAATCATCTCGCCCCCACCCTCATATGGCGGCATCGACCTGAGCAGTTCGCCCTTGCCATACAGGGCGCCGATCCCCGTGGGTCCGAAAGCTTTGTGCCCGGAGAACGTGTAGAAATCGCAGTCGAGAGCCTGCACGTCGACGGCCATATGCGGCACCGCCTGGGCACCATCGATCAGCACCTTGGCGCCGTAGCTGTGCGCTGCATCGACGATACTGCCTACCGGATTGATGGTGCCAAGCGCATTCGACACGTGACCGACCGCTACGATCTTGGTGCGATCTGACAGCAGTGCGAAGAACTCATCCATGATGAGCGCCCCGTCATCGTCGATCGGGACAACTCGAAGCACACCCCCAGTGGCTTCACACAACATTTGCCACGGAACGATGTTGGAGTGATGCTCCATGGTCGTCACAAGTACTTCGTCGTCTTGGCGAACATGCTGACGGCCGTACGTCGAGGCGACGAGATTGATGCCTTCTGTTGTTCCGCGCACGAAGACGATGTCGCGTGCCGAGGGAGCGTTCAACAGTGCCTGAACCTTCGATCGCGCCCCCTCATAGGCGGCGGTCGCCGCGATCGACAGGTAGTGCACACCACGGTGTACGTTGGCGTAGAACTCTCGATAGCAGCGCATCTCGGCATCGAGCACCGCGCTCGGCTTCTGCGCCGAGGCGGCGCTGTCCAGGTAGACGAGTGGCTTTCCGTAGACCTCGAGCGACAGCGCCGGGAATTGGGCGCGCACGCTGGCAACATCGAAAGCAGGACGGCCGGCTTCAGCGCCGGCCGTCTCCTCTCTGTTGCGAGCTACAGTCATCACCTCCCCACCAGACCGGTTCCGCCGGCCCGGCATACTCCTTACACCGCCTGTCGCACGACGTCGCCCTTCGGCAACCGTCGAAAGAGAAACTCCTCGAGATCTTGTCGCACTGACGGAACCTTGATCCGCTCGACGATGTCGGCAGCGAACGCGTAGGTGAGAAGACTCCTTGCGGCCTCTTCTCCGATTCCGCGGGAGCGCAAGTAGAAGATACCCAGCTCATCGAGCTGGCCGACGGTCGACCCGTGGGTGCATTTGACATCGTCGGCGAAGATCTCGAGCTGGGGGTTCGAATTCGCTACGGCATTTTTCGATAGCAGCAGATTACGGTTGGTCTGCTTGGCATCGGTCTTCTGCGCCCCGCGATGAACGTAGATGCGACCGTTGAACACTGCCCGCGACCGATCCTCGAGAATTCCCTTGAACAGTTCGTGGCTATCGCAATTCGGCTGTGCGTGCTCGACTCGCATGTGATTGTCGACGAGTTGTGTGCCCTCGACCATATAGAGGCCATTGAGCGTGGCCTCCGCGCCCTCGCCATCGAGCACGGCATTGACGTCGTTGCGCACCAACCCTCCACCCCAGGAGATGGAGTGAGACGAGAAGTTGCTATCTCGATGCTGCAGCAACTGAAACGTCGCGACGTGAAACGCCGAAATCGATTCGCGCTGCAACTTGTAGTGGTCGACGGTTGCGTTCGCTCCGACCACGACCTCGGTCACCGGGCAAGTGAAGTAGTTGCCGTCGCCGATACTGCCGTACTGTTCGACGACCGTCGACTGACTGCTTTCCTCGGCCACTATCAGCAGACGCGGGAAGCACGCGAACGGCTTTCCATCGGTTCGCCCGAGATGGATGATGTTGATCGGCTGTTCGACGACGACCCCGCGCGGGATGAAGAGAAAGGCGCCGTCGCGATGAAGTGCCGTGTTGAGCGCCACGAACGAATGCTCGCCGAACGTGGCAAAGCCCAGGTGCGGCTCGATCTTCTCCGGGTGCGAGCTCCATGCTGCCTCCAGCCCGGAGACGACAACGCCATCTGGCAGGCCCTCGAGATTTGAGAGCTCGGGTGAAAACCGGCCGTTGATCAACACCAGCTCGCAGGTCCCGTCATAGCGAAAATCGGCCAGCTCGCCTGCCTTCACGCCGTTGGCGGATGGAGAGAGGTCGAAAGCCGCTTTGGCAATAGGAGCGACATTGGTGAAACGCCACTCCTCGAGCCGTGTCGTGGGAAACCCAAGGTCTTCGAAACGAGCGATTGCGGAACGACGAAGCTCGGTGATCTTGCCGGGCTCATGCTCGGCTCGACTCGCGGCGAGCCTCTCGAAGGCCTCCACGTAGCGCTCTTTCTCGGTTGCAATCGCGGTCGTCATCGTTGCCAGCCCACCCTTTTCTCCAGGCTTCGTTGTGAGAGGCCGAAGCGTGACGCAGGCATACTCGACGTAGGTCGAGGAAGTCGCAGAGAACGTAACGAAGTAGATTCAAGCATGTCTGGTCTCACAGTAGACAGTTGGTGAGGAGGTCGAGCTATACGCCGACCGGCATTTCGAGCTTGTCTTCGAGCCACACGTAGCCCTTGTCCTCGAGCTCCTCGGCAAGCTCCTTGCCTCCGGAACGGACGATCTTGCCGTCAACGAGGACATGCACATGATTCGGCACGATGTAGTTCAACAAGCGCTGATAGTGGGTGATGACGACAAAGGATCGCTTCTCGCTCCGCAGCGAATTGACGCCTTCGGCAACGATCTTGAGCGCGTCGATATCGAGTCCCGAGTCCGTCTCGTCGAGGATACCGAGAACCGGATCGAGCACCGCCATGTGGAAGATCTCGTTGCGTTTCTTCTCGCCGCCTGAGAATCCCTCGTTGACCGGACGTTGAAGAAGGGTCTCCTCCATCTTGACCACCTTCATCTTTTCGCGCACATAGGAGAGAAACTCCATCGCATCCATCTCTTCTTGCTCGCGGTGCTTGCGAATCGCATTGAGAGCCGCCTTCAGGAAGTAGACGTTGCTGACACCGGGGATCTCCACTGGGTACTGGAAGGCCATGAAGAGACCCTCCCGGGCGCGATCTTCAGGTGGCAGCTCCAGCAAGTCCTGACCCTTGTAGAGGACCTGACCTTCAGTGACTTCGTACTCCTCGCGACCAGCTAGCACCTGAGCGAGCGTCGATTTCCCCGAACCGTTCGGTCCCATGATGGCATGCACTTCGCCCATGTTGACCTCGAGATCTACTCCTTTGAGTATTTCTGTTTCCTCGACTCGAACATGCAAGTTCTTGACGTGTAAAAGACTCATTGCGTAGCGTCCTCTTCTTCTTTCTCGCGTTCCGCTCTTCAGCTAGCCGACGCTGCCTTCAAGACTGATCTCGAGAAGCTTTCGCGCCTCGACGGCGAATTCCATCGGTAGTTCGTTGAATACTTCTTTGCAAAAGCCGTTGACGATCATCGACAGCGCGTCCTCTGTATCGATACCACGCTGGTTGCAGTAGAAGATCTGATCCTCGCCGATCTTCGACGTAGACGCCTCGTGTTCCATGCCGGCCGACGGGTTCTGCACATCGATATAGGGAAACGTGTGGGCGCCACACTGGTCGCCGATCAACATCGAGTCGCACTGCGAGAAGTTCCGCGCGTTGTCAGCGCCCTTCAGGATCTTCACCTGACCGCGATAGGTGTTCTGGCCATGACCGGCCGAGATGCCCTTCGAGATGATCGTCGACGTCGTGTTCTTGCCAACGTGAATCATCTTGGTGCCGGTATCCGCCTGCTGACGGCCCTTGGAAAGGGCCACCGAGTAGAATTCGCCCACCGATCCGTCACCCTTGAGCACGCAACTCGGGTACTTCCAGGTGATCGACGACCCGGTCTCGACTTGCGTCCAGGAGATCTTGGCGCGGCGGCCGGCCGCCAGGCCGCGCTTGGTGACGAAGTTGAAGATGCCGCCGACACCGGTCTCCCTATCACCCGGGTACCAGTTCTGCACCGTCGAGTACTTGATATCCGCGTCGGCGTGCGCGTACAGCTCGACCACCGCCGCATGCAGTTGATTCTCGTCCCGCATCGGTGCCGTGCAGCCTTCGAGGTAGCTGACTTTCGCTCCCTCTTCGGCAATGATGAGCGTCCGTTCGAACTGCCCCGTGTTCATAGCGTTGATGCGAAAATAGGTCGAAAGCTCCATCGGGCACTTGACGCCCTTGGGGATGTAGACGAAGGAGCCGTCAGAGAAGACGGCAGAGTTCAATGCGGCGAAGAAGTTATCCCCCTGGGGAACGACTGATCCTAGATACTTCTTCACCAGCTCCGGGTGCTCTCTGATCGCCTCCGAGATCGGGCAGAAGATGACACCGGCCTCGGCCAGCTTCTCGCGGAAGGTCGTCGCCACCGAAACGCTATCGAAAACGGCGTCGACAGCCACCCCGGCGAGCATCTGCTGCTCGTGAAGCGGGATCCCGAGCTTTTCGTAGGTGCGCAGGATCTCGGGGTCGACCTCGTCGAGACTTTTTGGCCCGTCGGCCTGCGATTTCGGAGCCGAATAATAGGAAATCGCCTGGTAGTCGACCGGCTTGTACGTGATGTTTGCCCACGTCGGCTCCTTCATCTCCAGCCACTTCCGGTAGGCCGAGAGTCTCCATTCCGTCATCCACTCCGGCTCCCGCTTCTTCGCCGACAACTTGCGAATAACGTCTTCGTCGAGCCCCGGAGGAAACGTCTCTTGCTCCACATCGGTAACGAATCCGGCTTGGTACTCTTGTTCAACTCGTTGCTCGAGAATGTCTGTTGAGTTGTCTGCCATGTGCTCTCTTCCTCTTTCTAGCGTGCTTCGTCGAATGACCCATGTGCATCCGCACCGCTACCCAGTGTCACCAAGCTGCCGTGGATCGGCTGTGTCATCTCGGCGAGCGTGATCTCTTCCAGAGCGCCGCGGATGGCTTCGTTGATCCGCTGCCAGTTGCCGCGCACGACGCAGGACGGTTCCTGAACGCACTCGCCAGGAGCCTCATCGATGCATTCTGTGATGGCAATCGGTCCGTCGAGAGCGGTGATGATGTCGGCCACCGACACAGCGTCGGCACTGCGCGCCAGGGAGTAGCCGCCCTTTACACCCCGATTCGAGCTCAAGAGGCCGGCGCGCGCCAGAAGCTTCAGGATCTTGCTCACGGTTGGCGCCGGAAGCTGCGTCTCTTCAGCCAGTTCCGTGGCATTCACCTGACGCTCCGACCGCCTCGCCAGATGCGTCAGAAGCACGATGCCATAGTCGGCCTGTTTGGTCATGCGGATCATTGTCAGGATGTCCCGAAAGACAGCTCTCGTCGAAAAATCGGACCAGTTCGGTCCGATTTACGAATGGTAGCAAAACCACCTGTCCTGTCAAGCCGTCCCGGGCAGTACGGCTATTCGAGATCCACTACGGCGGCTTCAGATTTGTGATGCGTTTCTCTCGCCGGCGGTGACCGCAGCTTCCGCATCTGTTCGCTGAACCGGTCGTCCCAGGAGCACCGCGATCCAACGCAGCTCCACTGTCTGCTCGAGAACGATCTTGAGGATCATCGTCAGCGGAATCGACAGCAACATCCCCACCGGACCCCACACCCAGCCCCAGAAGATCATCGCCAAGAAGACGACTAGTGTCGAGAGTCCGAATCGGCGTCCCATGAGCCTGGGCTCGATCACATTGCCGAGGACGAGATTGACGACCACATACCCCAACCCCACCATCAACGCGTGTCCCGGTCCCTGCTGGACGATCGACACCAGTACTGCCGGAATCGCCGCGAGGATCGAGCCGATCGCGGGAATGTAGTTGAGCAGGAAGGCTACGGCGGCCCAGAGCAGCGGAAAGGGCATGTCGAGTAGCCATACCCATAGCCCTACGAACACGCCCGTGGCAACGCTGACAACGGTCTTCACACCCAGGTATCGCTGCACGTCGTCAATGACTCTTTGCAGGTAGCGACTCGCATTCTGGGAGCCACTCCAGGCTACCTGGAGCTTCTCAGGCAGCGCTACGACTTCGTACAGGACGCATGTCAACACGATGAGAACGAGCGCCATATATGACAGGAACGAGGCGACTCCGAAGACCGTATCGCGCAGCAATCCACCGACGAGCTCCGCGAGCGATCCCGGATCGACATCCAACGAGAGCCACTCCGGCAGTTCAATGCCGCGCGCCTGCAAGGACTCCAGTCCGGCGCGCGACTTTGCTACCAGCTTGCGCACATACCCGGGAGCAACTTTCGCGAAATTGTTGATCGCGTTTATGAGCAGAAAACCCAGGACAGAGAGCGCCGCGCATTCCAGCAACACCGTCACCAACACGGCAAGTGAGGTCCGTACGCGGTGCTTCACCAGCCACTGCAGAATCGGATAACCCAGGAAGGCGAGAAAGATGGCCAGCATCACCGGAATGAGGACGGGCGCCGCCGCCCGCAAGCCGGCGACGACGACGACAAGCGACGCCGTGGCGACCAGAAAGCGAACCGTGCGGCCGCCGGGGACAATCGCGCTGCGGCTGTTCGGCATAGCCACCTACGCTAGCATGCCTCCCCGCAAGCAAAGAGTCACACTGTCGCGCCAGCAGGGCCCGGGATTTTTTGCAGTACCCCAGGATTCAGCTACTCTGGTGACCTGCGACCAGATCCTGGACCACCGATGGATCGGCAAGTGTCGTGACGTCGCCGAGCTCCCCGTACTCCCCGGCCGCGATCTTGCGCAGGATGCGTCGCATGATCTTCCCCGATCGAGTCTTCGGTAGACCCGCCACGATCTGAATACCATCCGGAGTAGCTATCGGTCCGATCGACTGCCGCACCTGCTTCTTCAGCAAGCCGACCAATTCGTCGCGGTCGTAGTTCTCGTACTCAGGAGTGATCAACACGTAAGCGTAGATGCCGACACCCTTGATGTCGTGCGGACATCCGACGACTGCGGCTTCTGCCACCGCCTCGTGCTCCACGAGAGCGCTCTCGATCTCGGCGGTTCCGAGTCGATGTCCCGAAACATTGAGTACGTCGTCGACGCGACCGGTAATCCAGTAGTACCCGTCCTCGTCGCGGCGACAGCCGTCCCCGGTGAAATAGAGCCCCGGGTACTGTGAAAAGTAGGTCTGCTTGTAGCGCTCGTGATCTCCCCAGATGGTCCGCGCCTGGCCCGGCCAGCTGCGAGCGATACACAGGTTCCCGGAGACGTCGTTGCCTTCGAGTATCGCCCCGCTCTCGTCCACCAGAACCGGTTCGATACCGAACAGCGGAAAGGTCGCCGACCCCGGCTTGGGAACCGTCGCTCCCGGTAACGGCGAGATCAGTATGCCGCCGGTTTCAGTCTGCCACCACGTGTCGACGACAGCACACCGCTGTTCGCCCACGACATCGTGGTACCACTGCCACACTTCGGGGTTGATCGGCTCGCCCACCGTGCCGAGAATGCGCAGCGACTCGCGCCCGTGCTTTTTGACCCATTCGTCTCCTTCTCTGGCGATGGCGCGAATCGCCGTCGGCGCCGTGTAGAAGATCGTGATGCCCAGATCGTCCACCATCTGCCAGTAGCGGCCCGGATCCGGATAGGTCGGCACCGACTCGAAGAGAACGGTTGTGGCCCCGTTGGCAAGC
>JAOTUP010000453.1 GCA_029863825.1 Acidobacteriota bacterium
GCCACCAAGAGTCGAGACTCCGGAATCGGCTGCAGCAATTCGCCGGCGGCGTGGGGGTAGAAGGTAAATCCTCGCTTCAGACCGCGCCGGACATCCGGATAGGTGGCCATCCATCGGCCGTATGCCGCAAACCGGTCAAGATCCGGCAGCTCGTAGCGGGCGGCCAATCTCTCCAGCGCGATGGCCGCCAGAGGCGTGCTCGACTCCCCAACGGCAAAGCGAGGATGCCGACCTCTTTCGAGCAGCACGACCTTTCGCCCCCGGCGATTGAGGGCCCGAGCCAGAATGGTTCCCGCAAACCCAGAACCGACGATGGCAACGTCGAATCGCTTCACGATTCACCCCCACACTCGGTGCAGTCGATGGCCGGCTCCATGGCGCCGGTGAGATTGATCCGCTCGAGTCTCTCCTGGCGATGGCCGAAGCAGTGTGAGCACGACGAGAGCGTCTCCAGATCCCACATATCGAGTTGCACAACAGCCTTTCCCGGCAGCTGCAGCGACCGCTCGAGGGCAGCCTCCGCCTCCCCTAATGTCGGGCGGCGAAACTCGCCGGCGGCGGCCAACCGATCCAGTTCTCCGTTTCCGGCACGCACCGGAATGAGCGTCACCGTTTCCGCACCCCGATCCATGGCGTAGGCAGCGGATATTACCGACCAGTCCACCATCGCGTCTGGCGGCACGAAAGGCGCTCCTACCAGCACGAATGCGCGATGGGCGATCCCGCGCGCTGCAAGCTCGCCCACCGCCCGATCGTAGTCCTCCCGAGACATCTTCTTGTTGAGTCGGGGCAGAGCCTTCGGGTGGACCGTCTCGAGTCCCATCGCCACTTCCAAGGTGCCGCCAATCGCCTTCGAGAACCCGACACAGTCGCCGCCAACCAGTCGCGGATGGCATTCAACGACGACTCGAGAGAAGGGCGCCACGAGTCGCGCGACAGCTGGAATGTCAGCGGCGGGAACCGCCCGGCGGTCGAAGAAGTTACTGGCGTTGTAAAGCTTGAGACGACAGGACTCTGGCAACGGACCGGTTTCCTCGAAAGCCCTTTCGATCTGCCTCGGGATCGCCCCACCGGGTGTTGGCTCGTCCAGAGTGTATCGCCAGAGGTCACAAAAAACGCAGGTGAAAGGACATTCGCTGCCGGCAAGGAACACCGTCAACACCTGCGTCGTGACGCCGCCTGCCGTTCGCTCGACCTCCTGGAGCACAGCCAGAGCCCTCCCGGGATCGACCGCCTCTTTGGCTGGTCGTAGCCCTCGGATACGACGGTCTCGATCGCTCGCCGCGCTCACACACCCGAGGTCGAATAGAGGCCCAAGAAATGCGATCGGTACGCCTTCTGCTCACCGCCGAGCCTGCTCCTGAATGCCGACGCGGAGGTCGCTCCGTGCTGAAACCGTCGCTTCGGAAACACCGGCATCTCGAAGCCGAGCACTTGCCGCACGCCACGACTCACGATCTCTCCCTTGAGACCGTAGAGCCGCTCGTGATCTCCCTGTGCCAGCGCCCCGAACGGAATCGCCGACGCGACCTCGACGACGGCGGCAGCAGTGTACGGGCTGAACCCGACGAAGCCCAACAAGCGGGCCGGCACCGACGTGCGGACGCATCCACGGCTCATGCCGCCGCTGTAGGTCAACGAGTGCTTGAGCGTTCCGACACCCCATCCCTCCTGGTACAGCAACGGATTGTTGACGACACTTCTGATCGTCAACTCCTCGTTCTCCTCGATCGGGTAGTCCTTCAGATTCTCGTCACCTCCGTCGCCGTCGATCAGAAAGCGCCATTCTGGATAGCGCTCCCGGATGCCCTGCAGAAGCGTCAGGTTGACAGCCGCGCACTCGACATCCAACGGCTTGTAGTCCTCGATCGCCTCGATGGCTGCCAGTGGATCCAGGTCACCCGCGCGAGCCTCGACTGGCTCGAGGAACATCTCCAGATCGAGTCGCCGCAGAAACTCCCGCGCTTGACCGAGATCCTCACCGCCCTCAACCGAAAGTGTAAAGGCTTTGAGTCGCGCCGGGCTCTCACCCCGCTCGAGCAACTCGCGGTAGACCGAGAGAAAGACCGAACCACTGTCGATGCCGCCAGAGAACAGGACACCGATCGGCTCCGCCGCAGGCACCGAGGCGAGCCACTTCGCCAGCTGCTGGCGCAGGGCGCCGACGTAGCGCCGACCGATGGCGTCGAGGTCTTTCCCCATCGGCTCACTCGCAGGCACCAGAAACCGCTCGTAGGTCGGGCTCGGGTCTGGACAGCCCACGAGTCGGATCGTCGTCACATGATGAGCTGGAACCATGCGCGTGTACGACGGATGGAACTGATGACCATAGCCTTCCCCGGCGAGAAAGTCGGCGATCTCCCGCATCGATTCAGCGACAACGAGCATCGGGCCCTGCGGCTCCTTGGCGAGAAAGTAGCGCAATGGGCGGTCGAGACTGCGGGCCAGGAAGACGCTGTCCCCGCGACGGGTGACCAAGGCAAAGGATCCGCCGATCGCCCGCACGTTTCCCGCATCAGCCGAGGCGAGCTTTTCTTCGGCCTCCGCGAGGGTCACGT
>JAOTUP010000454.1 GCA_029863825.1 Acidobacteriota bacterium
ATCCTGGTCAACGATGAGCCGGTAGATGCGCTGGCGCAGCTTGTCCATCGCGACAAGGCACGCATGCGGGCATTGCACTATTGTGACCGCCTCGCGGAGACCATTCCCAAGCAGCAGTTCAAGATCAAGATCCAGGGAACAATCGGTGGCAAGGTCATCGCCCGTTCGACAATCAACGCATTTCGCAAGGACGTCACCGCGAAGTGCTACGGTGGCGACATCACCCGTAAGCGCAAGCTCCTGGAGAAGCAGAAGGCGGGCAAGAAGAAGATGATGATGGCCGGATCGGTCGAGATCCCGCAGTCGGCTTTCGTGGCGGTGCTGAAGACCGACGCCAATTCCTGAGCCGGCCCGCAAAGGGGATCAAGGGTGCCTTCTCGGGCGACAAACCGGTCTCGCGGCAATGCTCGAAGAGAGGTCGACTCCACGTGACGTGCTTCGAGCGTCGCCAATTTTCGCCGGTTGAGGACTGCTCCGGCGCCGGGCTCTATCTCCATGTTCCGTTTTGTTCGTCGATCTGCCCGTACTGCGATTTCGCGGTTCTGAAAGGAGATCGCGAGCGCCGGAAGCACTTCGTCGAGACCCTGATCGACGAGATCGGACTGTACGAGGGGTTCGGGGAGCGCTTCGACACTATCTACTTCGGCGGCGGGACACCGTCGCTTCTGAGTGGCGAGGAACTGGAGCGAATCCTCGGCACGCTGCGCCGGTATCTTGATGTCCACGATGACCCGTGGGTGAGTCTCGAGGCCAACCCTGAGGACGTGAACGTCGACTCGCTCGCCTCCTGGCGTCGCTTGGGCGTCAAGACGTTGACCCTCGGGGTTCAGTCGTTCGACGATACGGAGCTCTCGTTTCTCGGCCGGGCACACGATGCCAAGACCGCCCGTCGGGCGGTCGAGGAGGCGCTGGCCGCGGGGTTTCATACCGTGTCGCTTGATCTGATCTACGGGCTCCCAGATCAGTCGACGTCGATGTGGCGACGTCAGCTCGACACCGCGATCCAGCTCGCGCCGGACCACTTGTCGTGCTACCAGCTCACGGTGCACGAGAAGACTGTTTTCGGCGTCAGAAGGCGGCGCGGAGAGCTGGTCGAGCTTGCCGACGAACCGCAGGCCGAGCTGTTCTTCGAGACCCATGCGCGGCTCGCCGAGACGGGCTATGAAGGGTACGAGGTTTCGAACTTCGCCAGGCGGCCGGTAAACCGCTCGCGCCACAACCGGAAGTACTGGGACCACACGCCCTGCTTGGGCCTCGGGCCGTCGGCGCATTCCTTTGACGGCCGTGCGCGCTGGTGGAACGAACGAAAAGAAAGATCGTGGTCGCGGAGAGTGGGCGACGGCGACCGACCGGTTGCCGGCCGCGAAGAGCTTTCATCACTCGAGCTGGCCTGGGAGCACCTGATGCTCGGCCTGCGCACGGCCGAGGGTGTGGACCTCGACGAGATCCGCCAGCGCTATGGCGTCGATCTATGGCAAGGGAACGGCGACGTGATCGAAAAGCAGGTTGAAGCCAGCAGGTTGGAGCTCGAGGGCCGGCGCCTCGTGCCGACGCTTGCCGGAATGGCGGTTGCCGACTCTCTGGCGCTTGCCTTCGAGGTGCCCGGTCAGGTTTCGGATCGCTGACTCAGTCGGCCACGCAGACGTTTGTCGTCGGCGAGAACCCGAAGTCGGCGCCGACGTCTACTGCACACGTCAGCTCGCCGAGACACTGCGAGCTTCGCTTGCAGTTGCCCTGCCCCTCGCCGCAGGGACCGCACTTCGTGCAGAAGCTGGTAGTGCCAGGCACCCGCAGGCTGCACGGCACGGGAGTCGTCTCGTCGGGGCTGTAGAGGAACCAGACGGCGGCCACGTCGTCTTGCGTCAGGAGACCGGCGCGGCCGTCACCATGCGCCTGAGCACGCATGGTCGCCCGGTCGAGCACGTCGCTCTTCGAGCACGAAGGGCTGAAGTCGTCGCCGCAGGAATGGCCAAGTCCCAGTGTGTGGCCGAGCTCGTGGGTGTACACCTCTTCGACCGGGTTGAGCACATTGGCCCAACGGCCTTCCGAGGCGAAAAAACACTCCGTGTTGTCGTTGACGATGATCTCGATTTCATCGGTCACGAAGGCGTCGCGTTCCTTCCATTCGGAGCTGCCGTTGATCCACGAGATGCCGCCAATTGCCAGAACGCCTCCTTCGTTGCAGTCGAAATCCTCTTCAATGTCGTCGTTGAAATCGCGCCCGTAGATCCCGTTGATGCCATCGGGAAAGGCAAAGACCCCGATCTGCGTCGTCGTGCCCTTTCGCTTCAATCGGATGCGTGGCTCAGCCGCCCCGTCCGCGGCCGTCAGACCGTCGCCCGGAAGCGTCAGAAGGTCGTTCCAGGCCTTGACGGCGACTCGAAGCTGCCTCTTGCCGAGAGTGGGAACACTCGTATGGCCGTCGACATGTCGCTTGAGTTTGACCCGTTTTCCTTCATCGAAGCGAAACCAGCGGATGACCAGATCGTCGTTTCCGGTGAGGTTCGTGAAGGCGGCGCGAAATGAGTGCTGTTGTGGTGAGTCAGCCCAA
>JAOTUP010000455.1 GCA_029863825.1 Acidobacteriota bacterium
CCTGCGGCCCGAAGCGAGGCCATGGGACACCGCAACCGCGATTCGGGTGGGAAGTTCAGCTCGACAAGGCGGCGCATCGCCTCCAGATCGATCCCGCCGAGCTCCGCGTCAGAAACCTCGAGCAAGCGGGCGCCACGACTGCCAACTGGCTGCGGCTCGGGACGATCGGGCTCGAGCGCTGCATCGATGCCGTCGTCGAAGGGAGCGGCTGGCGTGAGCGCTACGGCAAGCTCCCGTTCGGGCGCGGTCTCGGTCTCGCGTGCGGCTCGTATCTCTGTGGTGCGGGCCTGCCCATCTACTGGAATCACATGCCGCAGTCCGGCGTCCAGCTGTTGCTGGATCGATCGGGCAAAGTCCTCGTTTCGTGCGGCGCCGCGGAGATCGGCCAGGGATCGGACTCAGTGCTTGCGGCGATCGTCGCCGAGATCCTGGGAGTCGACCTCGCGGACGTGCGCCTCAGCGTCGGCGACACGGACCTCAACCCGGTGGATCTCGGCAGCTACTCCTCGCGGGTCACCCTGATGGCTGGCAATGCCGCCATGCAGGCGGCCAAGAGAGCCCGCGCCCTGCTCACCGAGGCGGCCATCGATCATCTCGACGTCCCGTTCGATCGGCTGATGTTCGCCCATGGGCGGATCTTCGACGGCGATGACCCCGAGAACGGCATGACCTTTCGCGAAGGGTGTGTCGTCGCCGAGGCGCGCTTCGGCACGCTGGGAACGGTGGGCTCGTACACCCCGCCCCGTTCTCCCGGGAAATACCGGGGATCCGGCGTCGGCCCATCGCCCACCTACTCCTACACCGCCGCGGTCATCGAAGTCGAGGTCGATCCGGCGACCGGTATGTACCGCCCGCTACATGTGTGGATCGCTCACGACATCGGCCAGGCAATCAACCCGGTGCTGGTGCTCGGGCAGATCGAAGGATCGGTCTACATGGGCCTGGGAGAGGCGATGATGGAAGAGCAGGCGTTCCGCCGCCTACCGTCGCACCTTTCGTCGGCTCTGGTCCACAAGAATCCGTCGTTGCTCGAATACAAGAGCCCCACATTCCTCGACATGCCGCCGGTCACCAGCTACCTGATCGAGGATCCCGATCCACGCGGACCCTTCGGCGCCAAAGAAGTCGGACAGGGACCCCTGTTGCCGGTCATTCCGGCACTCGCCAACAGCATCTTCGACGCCGTCGGCGTCCGGATCGACCAGGTGCCGATTCACCCGCACATGATCCTCCGAGCCCTCGGCGGACGGCGTCAGGGCGGCGAGCTACGCTTCGGTCCCCGGCGGTTTCCGGACATCGACTTCGGAGAAACGCTCATCGTCCCGACGCCGGCCGAAGGCGGCGACGGCAAAGCCGCCGCAGACACTCGATCGCAATCATCCACCGCCGGCACGACCGGCACCATGACATCGCGCGAAGAGGCGCTTTCTGGGCACGGGCGCCTGACCACGGACTGAGAGTTTCTTGCCATGCTGCGACTCCCCGCCTTTCGATACTTCGCGCCCGACCGCCTCGACGAGCTTCTCCGCCTGCTGGCGAGTGAGGGACCCGGCACACGGGTGGTCGCCGGCGGTACTGATCTCTGGCCCAACATGAAGCGCCGGCACCAGCGTGCCGAGACCGTTGCATCGCTGATGCGCATTGCCGAGCTGAAGGGAATCGACGACTCGCACGAAGAGGTGTCGATCGGTTCGGCGACCGTGCTCGCCGAGCTGGCCGCCAACCCGATGATCCGCGCACGTTACCCGATGCTGGCGCGGGCGGTCAGCTCGATCTCCTCGCCGCCTCTGCGCAACATGGGAACGATCGGCGGCAACCTCTTACTCGACACGCGCTGCACCTATTACAACCAAACCGAGGAATGGCGACAGTCGATCGACTACTGCATGAAAGAGGCGGGAACGGTCTGCTGGGTCGCCCCGAGCTCGCCGCGCTGCTGGGCCCACTCGGCTTCCGACGCCGCTCCGGCTCTCGCGGCCCTGGATGCGAGAGTCGTCTTGAACTCATCTGACGGCGAGCGTGAGGTGCCCCTGCTCGACCTCTATCGTGATGACGGCATCGACTATCTCACCATCACGCCCAACGAGGTGCTGACCCGCGTTCTCCTGCCCTCCGACAGCGACCAGACGCAGTGCAGCGGTGCGTTCTGGAAGCTGCGCCGGCGCGGCTCGATCGACTTCGCCGTCCTCTCGGTCGCCGTCGCCGTCTGGCGCAATGCCGCCGGCATCGTCGAACGAGCTCGAATCCTCCTCGGAGCCGTGTCATCGAGGCCCGCCGAGGCCCGCGAGGCCGCCGAGCATCTGATCGGCAACCAGCCCTCCGCGGAAAGGATCGGCGAGGCCGCACAGCTCGCTCGCAAAGCCGCGACGCCTCTCGATAACACCGACTTCAAGGCGCAGTGGCGCGGTCTCATGGTGGAGCGCTACGCGGAAGCCGCGCTGGCCGAGGCGCTGGGTTTTTCCAATTCTCGATTTCGCCCGCCTCATCCGGAAATCTCGACGTAGACGCGACATCCCAGCTCGCATTGGCGTGAGCGCGTCGACTACAAT
>JAOTUP010000456.1 GCA_029863825.1 Acidobacteriota bacterium
AGGCGCGTGCATGAGGATTGGAGTCTACGGAGGAAGCTTCGATCCAGTGCACTGCGGTCACATCACGCCGGTGATCGAGGCACAGCGCAGTCTGCAGCTCGATCGGGTGGTCTACCTGCCCACAGCAACGCCACCGCACAAGTCGGGTAGGACGATGGCTCCGCCCCATGCGCGCTTCGCCATGGTCGAGCTGGCGCTATTGGACCATCCCGACCTCGTCGTGTCACCTTTCGAGCTCACTCTGGAGCGGCCCGCGTACACGGTTGACTCGGTGCGGCACTTTTCGTTCGTCTACCCCCAGGCAGAGTTGTTTCTGATCATCGGCGGAGACGCTTTCAGCTCGCTCGATACGTGGGATCGATGGCTCGAGCTCATCGAATCAAGCGCCTTCGCGATTCTGGTGCGAAAAGGATGGGAGATGGCCAGGGTGAAAGAAGGGCTGCATCCAGCGCTCGCCGAGTTGTTGCAGAATGGTCGCGCCGTTCCGGTCGAAAACGATCCGGTGAATGTGTCATCGACTGAGATGAGACGTTTGTTGGCTCGTGATGAGCTCATCTCACCCGAGCTGATGCCGGCACTGGTGGTAAGATACGCAAAGAAGTACTCGCTCTATTCATGAGCCCCACACAAAAGCCAGTCCTGGACGTCGCGGAGCGACTGCGAGAAGTCGTCGCTGCCGCCCAAGGTCGTAAGGCGGTTGATCTGAGGGTTCTCCACGTCGACGAGGTCAGTGATTTCACCGAGTACTTCCTGATCTGCAGCGGCTCGAGCGGCAGACAGGTACAGGCTATAGCCGAAGCGGTGCAAGACACGCTCCGTGGTGACGGCGTGCGACCCTATGGCGTGGAGGGATTCCGCCACGGTTCATGGGTTCTGATCGACTATGGCGAGTTTGTCGTTCACATCTTCGACCATGAGATTCGGTCGTACTACGGTCTCGAGCGCCTGTGGGCTGATGGCTCGGACGTGACCGACAGTTTCATCCAGTGAGTGATCTTCCGCCGTCAGTGGATGTGCTGAAGAAGGGTTCGCCCTCGCTCGCCGGATTGTTCGAGCAAGCTTGCCGGGGAGCTCGGAGCGACGCGCCGCTGCTCATCCTGGGCGAGCCGGGCACGGGGAGGACGGCGCTGGCTCGAGCTCTTCACGCGGCCAGTGAGCGGCGCGAAGGGACACTCATCGAAGTCGATCCGGGGGCGCTGCCTTCGAGTCTTTTCGAGAGCGAGTTCTTTGGGCACGCGGCCGGGGCGTTCACCGGTGCGGACCGCGACGTCGAGGGACGCGTGGCGCGCGCCGCTGGTGGGTCATTGCTGCTCGACCACGTCGAGGAGACGCCGATCGAGGCGCAGCCGAAGCTTCTTCGGCTGCTGGCTGAGTCCCGGTATGCACCGCTGGGCGGCCAGGAAGTGACGGCAGATGTCCGGTTCCTGACCATCGGCTCGGAGGATCTGCCGCAGCGGGCAGAGACCGGGACATTTCGCTCCGATCTCTACTTTCGGCTCGAAGTCGTGACGTTTCGCGTGCCACCGTTGCGCGAACGCATGAGCGACCTGGAGTCTCTGCTCGAGTTCTTCCTGCTGGATCTGGCGCGACGGTTCGGCAGAGGGACGTTGGGACTGGCTCCTGAGGCGCGGGAATGGATGGGAGCCTATTCCTGGCCGGGAAATCTCCGCGAGCTTCGCAACGTCCTCGAGCGCGAGGTGCTTCTGTCACGAGGCGAGACGATGAATCCGGCGGCGCCGGCTGGATCGAGTGGCAAGCTGCGATCTCTGTTCGAGATGGAGAGGGAGCAGATCGTTCGTGCGCTGCAATACACGCGGGGACATCAGGGACGGGCGGCCGAGATCCTTGGCATCAGTCGCAAGGCTCTGTGGGAGAAGCGGCGCCGGCATGACCTGCCGTAATCTCTCGAAGGATGGATGCGCGCCCTGCCGGTGCGTGTCGCTACCGCCAAAGCAGGCCGCACGGGTTGTGGGCGATGACGGGAGTCTGCGCCGAGCCGACGCAGACTAGCGACCGGACCAGCTCGCCTGGCGCTTCTCGAGAAAGGCCCGCACGCCCTCCTCCTTGTCTTCGGACGAAAAGCAGAGACAGAAGAGATCGCGCTCGTAGAGGACGCCTTCCTCGATCGCCATGCGCTGGCTCGCTCGCACCGCCTCTTTGGCCACACGCAGGGTGAGCGGGCTCTTGGCAGCGATCTTCGCCGCCAACTCGAGGGTCTTCTCCCTGAGCTCAGCCGCCGGTACGACCATTTCTACCAGGCCCATCTCCTTGGCTTCTGCCGCCGGCACCATGTCGCCAGAGAGGATGAGCCTCATCGCCTGGCCGAGGCCGACGAGGCGTGGCAGGCGCTGCGTCCCTCCGCCTCCGGGAATGAGGCCGAGGTTGATCTCCGGCTGACCGAATCTGGCGGTGTCGGCGGCAACCCTCAGGTCGCAGGAAATCGCCAGCTCGCAGCCGCCACCGAGACAGAAGCCGTTGATCATGGCGATCACCGGTTTTGGAAACGTGGCCATGACGTCGAAGATTCGCGGGCT
>JAOTUP010000457.1 GCA_029863825.1 Acidobacteriota bacterium
TGCCGTCGGGAATCTCCAGCTTGAGATCGGTGAGAAGCTCCAGTGGTGTCGCCGAGCGAATGCGAGCAGACCGCTGCGACACGCTGACGAGCTCGGCAGAGAACGCCTCTCTTTCCGAGGTCTTGTCCTCGAGGACCGAGATCGAGACCGCAATCGGCCTCTTGAGTGGAGCCAATGACTCCTCCACTTCAGGCAATTCCAGCTCGCCCGACTCGCCGATGCCCCCGACCTCGAAGAGGACAACTTCGCCGTCGAAGCCCTTCGGGCGGATCTCGACTCGCCCATCCATTCGCAAGTCGCTTTCGACCGCCGATCGTGTCGCTTCCGAGACCAGGATCTGACCGCCGACCGTATTCGCTTCGATGCGACCGACAAGGTTCACGTTCGTTCCCACGGCGCCGTACTTAGTGCGCTTCTCCGAACCGATGTTGCCGACCACCACCTCGCCGGTATGGATACCGATGCCCATCTCCACAGCGGGAAGGTCTTGCTGCCTGTTCTTCTCGTTCACCACTGCCATTGCCAACTGCATCCGGATGGCGCAAGTGACCGCCGCTTCGGCGTGATCGTTCCGTGCCGTCGGCGCACCGAAGAAAACCAAGATAGCGTCACCGATAAACTCGTCGATGGTGCCCCCGGCCTCCAGAATGATGCCGGTCATCGTTCCCAGGAAGTTGTTGATCACGGCAACGACCTTCTCGGGAGCGAGACGCTCGGACAGCGCAGAGAACCCCCGCAAGTCAGCCATCAAGAGCGTGATGCGGCGCTTCTCCCCGCCCAGACGAAGGCCTTGCGGCGTCTCCAGCACATTGGCAACGACCTCGGCTGGCACATAACGGGCAAAGGTGCCGCGTAGGAATCGTGAAAACCAAACGGCAATGGCGACCGCAAGCATCGAGGAGAGGGCGAAGATGGCGAGAGTGATGCGGTCGGTCAGCCGCGCAACAGCACCGAACTCCTCCTCTGCCATTTCGGCGTGCTCGGCCGTTTGCGCGAGCAGATCAGCCAACAACTCAGCGATCTCACGGTGCAAGGCGTAGTGCGTTGTCGGCGGTCCATCCGACGACTCGAGCCGCGGCAGGTTCTCGCCCAGCGCCTCCTCACCATCGATCTCAGCCTCGATCTCCCCCTCATCGATCTCTTCGGCACCCTTCGCCTTCCCGACCTCGGACTCTGCCCTCACCTCCCACGAATACAGGTCGAGCCAGGCGGTTTGCAGCAAGCTGAAAATCTCGCCAAGACGCTTTGTCTCACCCGTCCCCGATAAGGCCTGCAGACGCTCGATGCGTCGGCCGATTGTTTCCGTCCGCGCACGGATCTCCGAAACCTCGGCCTCGCTCAACCGCACCGCCCCGGAGGCGATGAGGGGCTCCATTACCTCGGCGTCCCGATGCCGATCCTCGATGGAGTTGCGAACCTCAACCGTCAGGTCCTTGCGCTCGAGTGCGACCTTGAGAGCGAGAATGATGTCGCTCCTCAGAGCGTTTCCCCAGACGTATACGAACAGGTTCAGCCCAAAGAGCCCGAGGATCGCTAGAATCGAAATGGTCCACCGGCGGCGGAGTGTCATCCCGCCAATCCTACTTCGTCCTGCAAGCGCGGCGGCGAACCCCGACACCCGGCGCCAAAGGACGTCGCCGAAAGTTGCCGTGGACCAGGACTAGTGAGACCCGGACCGAAAGGAGTGATGATGAAAACCGGTTGGCTTGCCGCAGTGATCTTCGTAGCCGGCGTTGTTGGTGCGGTTGTCTGCCTCGACCCGCCCCCGGCGATCGGAAGCGAAGCAACGATGGGCAAGCGAGACCTTCGCGCTGCCCGTCGGGCAGTCGAAGAGGGTCGACTCCAAGACGGTCTCACGCTGTACGAGGAGATTCTCGACTCGGCTTTGTCCACCGACCCGGCGATTCGAGCGGAATCTCTCTTCATGACGGGACTCATCCGCTTGGCCGACGAACCGGACTCCGAGGCCATCGCCGTCGCGCGCGACAAGCTCGAGAGTCTCGTTACCACCGCCGACTATGAGAAGAACCTCGAGCTTGCAGCCCTGAGAGCTCTCTTTGACGTCATCGACGACGAGCGACTGACCGCCGCGCGACTCAGAGAGCTCTTGGCAGATGAACAGCGGCAGAGAGAGACAGACCGGGAGACGGCTGCCGTCGTCGTCGCCAAGAACGAGCGCCAGATCCGTCGCCAGCGCGAACGCCAGCAAGCACTCCGCACGCAGGTTCGCGACGCGGCGCGAAAGCTGAAGTCTCTCGAGAGACAGCTCGAGGACAAAGCGCACGAACTGGCCGAGCGCCGTGCGGACATCGACTTTCTGACTGAACAGCTGGCAGGGACGCACGACGACCAAGCCAAGATGCTCGAGGCCGTCATGCATAAGAACGAGGAGCTCCAGGCCAAGGAACGTCAGCTGAGAGCAACGCGGTCGGCGCTGGAAACCAAGGCGGATGAGCTGAGCGAGAAGGAAGAGGCGATCCAGAAACGCGAAGATGCGATCCGCCAGATCACCGAGCGCAT
>JAOTUP010000458.1 GCA_029863825.1 Acidobacteriota bacterium
CAGGGGTCGCGGATGGGTTTCTGCCCTGGATCCGCATGGCTCAACACCGGAGAGCCGATGGAGATCTATCGTTCGCCGATGGACAAGCTGACCGCCCATGAGAAGGCGCGATGTGAGGATCGGGAGCTGCTGCCTGTCTTGAGGTAGAGTCACGCCGACGAGTTAACGATGAGCCAGAAGAGAAGACAAGAGATCGCTTCGAAAAAGAGGCGGCGCTGGCAGAGACCGGCGATTGTCTCGCGCGAGAAGCTCGAGGTGATCGCGGCCGTTTGCACCGGCGGCAAGGGGCCGTTCGAGCCGGGGGATTGTCTTCTCTTTACCAACTCTTGACGTCATTCAGGTATGCCGCGCGACGAGCCCATTGCAGTCCTCGTGGTCGAAGACGACCATACGGTTGGGAGCTTTCTCGAGCAGATTCTGGCCAGTAAGGACTGGAACGTGGAGTGGGTGGAGACTGCGGAGGACGGAGTCAAGGCAGCTCGCGAGTCAGAGTACGATGTCGTGCTCCTCGATCTGTTTCTCCCCGGCATGTCGGGCATCGAGATGCTGCGCCAACTGAGGCTCGACGACTCGGCCCCGGAAGTGGTGATCATGACCGGGGATCCGAGCATCGACAGCGCTGTCGAAGCGATGCGGCTCGGCGCTTTCGACTACGTCGAGAAGCCGGTCAAACCGAAACGGATCTATCACGTCTCGGAGCAGGCTGCTGCCCGCTACCGGCTGGAGCGGGAGAACAAGCTCCTGCGGCGCGCTATCGATCACCAGCACATGCATGGCCGGGTGGTTCGCGACAGCCCGCAGATGCAGAGCTTGCTGGAGGTCGTCGAGCGCATCGCCCCAACCGAGGCACCGGTGCTGATCACCGGGGAGACAGGCGTCGGCAAGGGCCTGTTTGCCAAGATGGTCCACACGGAAAGCGGTCGCGCCGAGCAGGCTTTTGTGCATCTAAACTGCGGCGGTTTGCAAGAGCAACTGGTCGAGAGCGAGCTCTTCGGACACGAGAAGGGAGCCTTCACCGGTGCGGTCGCCACCAAGCCCGGGCTCTTCGAGGTCGCCCATCGCGGCACGCTGTTCCTTGACGAGGTCACCGAGCTGACGATGCCGATGCAGGCGAATCTCCTGCAAGTCCTCGACAGCGGTGAGCTCAGGCGAGTCGGGGGGAGCACGCTTCGGCGTGTAGACGCGCGCATCGTCGCGGCGACCAACAAGGACATCGCGGAGGAAGTCGAGGCTGGCAACTTCAGAGAGGACCTCTACTTCCGGCTGAATGTCGTGCGTATCGAGATTCCGCCGCTGCGCGAGCGGCGGCGCGACATCCGGGGGCTGATCGAGCTCTATGTCGAGCGCTACGGCGGGCCCGAGCGATCGCTCACTCCCGAGGCCCTGAATGTGCTGGAGAAGTACTCGTGGCCGGGTAACGTGAGAGAGCTCTCCAACACCGTTCAGCGAGCGGTCCTGTTATCCAGCAACAGCGAGCTGGATGCTGCAGACATTCCGTTACCCGGAGCTTCGACGCGCCGGAGAGGACGTGCGCGGAGCGGTCCTCCCGAGACGCTCAAGGATGTCGAGAGGCGAGCCATCGAGGACACCCTTGCCCATACCGGAGGGAATCGGGCGGCTGCGGCGCGGTTGCTGGGAATCGACGTCAAGACGCTTCGCACCAAGATTCGAATGTATGAGCTTGGCGACTGAAGACCCCTGGGTCAATCCGATGGCGCCGCCGGCTCGACCTCTTCGATGAGTCCGGCCTCGATGAGGTCGGTCAAGTAGTCGGTCACGTCGGCGCGAATCCGTACGCGGTTTCCTTCGAACTCCTCATCGAGTGCGTCAACGATGTCTTGATCGCTCAGCCCCTCGGCAATCAACTCCAGCACTCGAGTGCCGATCTCGTTGAGGACGATCGCCTCTCCGGCGTCTTGCGCAATGATCACCGCTTGGCCACTGACGACTCGATAACGGACGTCCGAGCGCAAGCGGAACGACTTCGCACTTTTCTCGCCCGTTCGTCCGTCTGTCACGCCGAGTCCTCCAGCAGCTTCCAGAAGTCTGGATCCGGTCGAAACGCGAGCACGTTGGCTGTGCAGCCACGAAGCAGGCGACGCGCGTTGTGCAGCAGTTCGTCGGTGCGGTGTGGATCGGCATTGAGATAGGGACTGCAGCTGACGAGGAGGGCCACGGCCTCGGGCTCCGAGAGCGGTCTCAGGTTGTGCGCTGCCGCCTTCTCGAGGCGAAAAAGGGCGGCCAGATCGCCGCCGCCCGCTCGCGAGCCGGTTTGTCCCAGATCGCCGGCGAACGGCAGCTTCTCGACGACCGCACCTCCGACGGAAGGCAGCACGGCGTTCATGTCGTCGCTCAGTACCTCCAGGCCTGCCGCCCGGCTGATTCTCGAGATCGTCGTTTTTCCGGCCCCGGAGCGTCCGAGGAAGAGGTAGGCGCGCGATGCTCGGACGACGCCGGCCGAGTGCAGGAGAACTCCACCGAGCTGATTGAGGCGGTAGGCCACCACGAGACGGAAGAAG
>JAOTUP010000025.1 GCA_029863825.1 Acidobacteriota bacterium
TACATCGTTCGTGGGCGCAGCTTCGAGAAGCTCGAGCTGGGAGGTGTGCCGCTGGGCTTGCTCCCGGATCGTCACTATCGGGAAGTCGAGCTGTATCTCGAGCCGGGAGATTTCGTCGTGCTCCTCTCCGACGGAGTCGAGGATATGCAAAACCCGGCCGGCGAGGAGTTCGGGCGACAGCGTATCGAAGGCGCCTTGCAACGGCTGGCGTCGGGATCGGCGCGCCAGATCGCCCAGGGACTACTCGAGGCGACGCGCATGTTCGCGGGCAGCGCCGAGGCCTACGACGACAGAACGATCGTCGTGATGCGTGCCTCCGAGAGTTGAGGCGACCGGTCCAAGGTGTACCGTCGGCGTCGGGTATAGTCCGCGGCATGCCCCGGTGTTCGCAGCCGAGGAGCCGTCATGCCATCACATCGCATCTGCCTGTGGTCGGGACCGCGAAACATCTCGACAGCGCTGATGTACTCGTTCGCGCAGCGCTCGGACACTCGGGTGGTCGACGAGCCGCTGTACGGACACTACCTGCAGGTCTCAGGCGCCGAGCACCCGGGGAGAGACGAAGTGCTGGCGGCGATGGAGACCGATGGCGAGCGGGTGGTCAGCGAAGTGATTCTGGGGCCCAGCGACCGATCGGTCCTGTTCATGAAGCACATGGCGCATCATTTGCGGGACTTGGATCGGAGATTCCTCACTCGAACAGTGAACGTTCTTCTGATTCGGCACCCACGTGAGGTTCTGATGTCGCTGGTGAATCAGATCCCGGAACCGACGCTGGCCGATACCGGAATCGGCGTACAGTCTCAGCTGTACCGGGAGCTTCGAGATGTCGGACAAGACCCACCGGTGGTCGACTCACGCGAGCTGCTCCTTGCCCCGCGTCAGGTTCTCGCTTCGTTGCTCCGTCGGCTGGAGCTACCGTTCGAGGAGGCGATGCTCGAGTGGCCGGCAGGCGGCAGGCCGGAAGATGGAGTGTGGGCGCCGCATTGGTATGCGAACGTCCATCGGTCCACAGGTTTCTCTCCCTACCGACCCAAAGGCGGAGTCCTTCCGCAGCACCTTGTTGCCGTGCTGGAGGAGTGCATGCCTCACTACGATGATCTTTACCGCGCTGTCATTCGGGCGCCGAAAGAAGGTCAGGTCGACCAATAATGCGCGACTACCTTGCCGCCGAGCTTCCCGACCCGAGAAACGCCAAGATCGTGGTGCATGTCGGAGGCGTGCTCGTACCGCGTCGAGAGGCCAAGGTCTCGGTGTTCGACAGCTCGGTCCAGGGAGGTGATGCCGTATGGGAGGGGCTCAGACTCTATGACGGTGGCATCTTCAAACTGGATGCGCATCTGGACCGATTGCACGCCTCGGCGCACGCGCTCGCCTTTGACGGAATCCCCGAGCGCGAGGAGATCACGCACGCAATCTTCGAGACTTTGAAGGCCAATGACATGCGCGACGGTGTCCATATTCGGCTGACGCTCACGCGGGGACCAAAGGTGACATCAGGCATGAGTCGACGATTCAATCGCGCCGGGTGTTGCCTCATTGTCCTCGCCGAGTGGAAGGCACCGGTGTACGGAAACCGGGGAATTCGTCTGATCACGGCATCGGTCCGACGTCATTCTCCGCAGACGCTCGATTCGAAGATCCATCACACCAACCTGCTCAATAACATCC
Organism: Acidobacteriota bacterium; assembly: GCA_029863825.1. Lineage (GTDB taxonomy): Bacteria > Acidobacteriota > Thermoanaerobaculia > Multivoradales > JAHEKO01 > JAOTUP01. The sequence goes on from JAOTUP010000025.1 coordinate 1,672, forward strand.
TCGCCAAGATCGAGGCCGAGGCCGCCGGCGCCGACGATGCTGTGATGCTGGATCTGGAGGGCTTCGTGTCGGAAACCAACGCCACCAACTTGTTCATGGCGAAGAGTGGAGAGATCCTCACACCTTGGGCCGACAGCTGCCTTCCGGGCATCACTCGTGCCGTCGTCATCGAGTTGGCCAGGGAGTCCGGAATCCCCTGCCGGGAGACCCGCCTGAGCCTGACGCAGCTTTACACGGCGGACGAGGTTTTCACCACCGGCACCATGGGTGAGCTCGCTGCGGTGCTCGAGATCGATGGCCGGACTATCGGCTCAGGCGAAGCGGGGCCGCTCACGGACCGTCTGCAGGCCAGTTACCTGGAAAAGGCCAAGCGGGAGAGCGAGCGGCTTCCTGTCGCGGAGTGATGAGTGTGGTTGACAATTCCGCGAGCTTTCCCGCATCATTTGATCAACGTCCCCTCCGCGCACTCTCGATCGATGAGCGTAGCGCGGCGGCTCTAACGGTTTGGGCGGCCGACGGAGCCGGGCGGGTTGGGACCCGCCGATAACGGAGACGCCCAGAAAGGAGGTGGTCCAGTGGAGATTGATAAACGCGGTTTGACGGAGGTGGCGTCCCCGTAGGGGAAGCTCCCGAGTCACACTGGGGGTTTGCCCCGTTCGAGGGGTAACCCAGCGCCACCAAGGCAAACCCAAGGGCCCCGGTCGAATATCGGCCGGGGTCTTTCTTCGTCCAGGCGGCTTTGGTGTAACCTTCTGACAGCTTGACGTCGTTTTGATGTGGATCAATGGTGAGTGCCCCTGAACCCCCGGATGAGTCGGCGCGGCTGGCTGCGCTGCGTGAATTGGAGCTCCTCGATCGTGAGGCCGGCGAGCGCTTCACTCGCATCACGCGACTGATCAAGATCCTGTTCGAGGTGCCGATATCCTGTGTTTCCCTCGTCGATGCCGATCGCGAGTGGTTCGTTGCATGTGAAGGCATTGACGGGCGGAGTAACCCGCGCGACCAGTCGTTCTGCGCTCATACCATCCTCAGCGAAGAGACGCTGGTGATCGAGAACGCTCTGGAGGACGAGCGCTTCGTCGAGAACCCCATGGTGACTGCCAGCCCCGGCATTCGCTTCTACGCCGGTCATCCGATCTGTGCTCCCGACGGGAGTCGCATCGGGGCCGTGAGTGTTCGTGACTATCGCGCTCGCAAGTTCACGCAGCGCGAGCGGAACCTACTGGCGGACGTCGCACTCATGGTTGAGGACGAGATCCGCATCGGTCGGGTGGCTCGGCTCGAGCGCGAGATCTTGGAGCGGACGATCGCTCAGCAGAAAGCCGAAAAAGAGCGGGAGAAGTTCTTCGAGCTGTCGATCGACCTGCTATGCATCGCCGATTTCAACGGCTACTTCCGTTCCTTGAGCCCGTCCTGGGAGCGTGTGACCGGCTATTCGCTGGAGGAGCTGAAGAAAGCGCCGTTTGTCGAGTTCGTGCACCCGGATGATCGCGATGCGACGAATCGCGAGGCGGAGCGCATCGGCGAAGGGGCCAGGACACTCATATTCGAGAATCGCTACATCTGCAAGGACGGCAGCCCGCGCTGGCTCTATTGGACGGCGGTTCCTGATCTCGAGGAAGGGCTCATTTATGCAGTGGCGCGCGACATGACCGTGCGCAAGGAGTGGGAGGAAACGCTGCGCGCCGCCAAAGAAGAGGCGGAGCTGGCAAATCACGCGAAAAGTGATTTTCTCGCCGCCATGAGTCACGAGTTGAGAACGCCACTCAACTCCGTGATCGGCTTCGCCAATGTCCTGCTTTCCGACAGTGCGAATCGCCTCAGCGAGAAGCAGCGCAGCTACCTGGAGAGAATCGGCGCGAACGGCGAGCATCTTCTCGAGCTCATCAATGAAGTTCTGGATCTGGCAAAGGTGGAGGCCGGGAAGGTCGATGCCGTTTTCGAGTCGGCTGACATTGGCGAGCTCGTTCGAGACGTGGCGTTGCAGTTCGAGCCGCAGGTCGTTGGCTCACCGACCGAGCTGAAGGTCGAGGTGCCCGAGGGCGTCCAGTCGTTGACGGCCGATGTTCGACTGCTGCGGCAAATCCTTTTCAACCTCATCGGCAATGCCGTCAAATTCACGCCCCAGGGCAGGATCACTGTTCGCGTGCTCACCGATTCGGAGGACCGTCCGCGCACGATCGAAGTAGCCGACACCGGGATCGGTATCCCGGAAGAGAAGCAAGCCGAGATCTTCAAGAGCTTCGAGCAGCTCGATTCGAGCACCTCCCGCAGCTTCCAGGGTTCCGGCCTGGGCTTGGCGATCTGTCGATCATTGTGCGGAGTTCTCAACTACGGCTTGACAGTAGAGAGTGAGGTCGGTCGTGGCTCGACGTTCAAAGTGGAGCTGAGTGAGCCGAACCTCGACGTCGAGGTCGGCCAGCCGAAGTCCGACAGTCAGGCCGTACCGATCGAGGTCGTGCGCGAGATCGAGGAGGCCGAGCGTCACGGCGTGTCGTTCCACGACAAGTTGGTGTTGGTGATTGATGACGATCCCGACTCTCGACTCATCCTCAGCCAATGCCTGCACGAGCTGGGGTGTCAGGTTCTGACGGCGACGTCGGCGATGCAGGGCGTGAGGTTGGCTCGGGATCGGGCGCCTGATCTCATCACGCTGGACCTGCTGATGCCGGAGATGACGGGGTGGCAGATCCTGGGGCACTTCACCGAGGATGAGGACTTGCGCGACATTCCGGTCATTGTGGTGAGTGCGGTGGCGAGGGAACAGGGACGCAGTGCGCTGGGTGCGACAGAAATCCTGAACAAGCCCATCGATCCCGCTCAGCTGAAGCACTCTCTGGAGCGAAACCTGCCGCTCAATGCCGGCAAAGTGCTGGTAGTCGACGACAGTGCCGACGATCGAGAGCTCATCGCCGGGTATCTGCGTCGAGGGGGGGCAAAGGTCGAGGTAGTTGGCTCCGCGGGCGACGCCTTGGCGATTCTCGAAGGCTTCACGCCCGACCTGGCGATCATTGACTTGCTTATGCCCGAAATGGACGGCGCCGAGCTGGTGACGGAGCTACGCCGTCGCAAGCATCTGCGGGACTTCCCGATCCTGATCGTGACCGCGAAAGACCTCGAAGCCGACGAGCTGGAGCGTCTGAGTCGGGCATCGGCGGCCATTGTCGCCAAGGGCCCACGGCTCCGCGGAGATCTCAACGAGCTCTGCTGGAAGCTCTGGCGATTGCGCGAGCCGGCCGCCTGAGACCCGTCAGCCGCCGAGGGAGCTCGGCGCCAATGCAGCTCGGCGTGCGTCTCGATCGAGTGCCGAGATGCTCTTCTCAGGACACCGCGCTCAAGGCTGTCATCGGTGGACGCGTGACACCGGTGACAGGAAACCGCCCGCCCTGAGCCCCCTATCCAGTCACCGTTTTGGAATCGGCCACCGCGGGCACACAGTCGCCGCTCCACATCCGTCACCGATGACAGCCGCGAGCAGGTGACGTGACCATCCCTCACGCCCTCACGCCCTGACACCGGTGACAGTAAACCGCCCGCCCACAACCCGCTATCCAGTCACCGCTCGGCCCTCACACCCTCACGTCCTCACACGCCATCGATGCCCACCCATACACCGACCCCGGCGAGAGCCACCCGGATCGCTCGCTCCTCGGCGATGCCGGCGAGATCCGCATCGAAGGTCATGCTGCAGTCGTCGGTGCCGAAGACCGCAAAGACGGCGGCAGCTCGGCAGTCAGTCGATCCCGATGAGGCCAGGGATCGGGCTGTCGGTGAGTGCGTTGCGGCCAGCACCAGCAGGGCGGAAGTTTCCATCTCGGTGGCGATGACCCCACAGCGTCGCAGCCAGGCGGTATATTCGAGGTTCGCGGCTCCCGCAGGGCCTCGCCCGAACTCCCGACCGTACAACGACGCTTTACTGTGGCAGATGCCGAGAAAGGTGTCATTTTCGAGACCGCTCAGCCGGGCTCCCTCGGCGAGCGCCCGAACGCCGTCAGGGTGCGCGACCGCGGGATACTCCAGAGGCGCATAGTGGCGACTGGTCCGCTCGTCACGGACGGCACCGGTGGCGATTACCAACTGGCCGGGCACGATCTCGGGCACCATCGTGCCGCACGACCCGACACGCAACAGGCGTCGCGCGCCGCAGGAGAGCAGCTCGGAGACGACGACCTCGACCGACGCGCTGCCGATGCCGCTGGCCACCGCCATGACGTCGATTGCCCGCCCTTCTGCGGAACGGAGCGTGCCCAACTCGACGGTATGGCCGCGGGGGTTTCCGAGCGTCGAGCGATCCTGGAAGTGTTCGGCGATTTTCTCGGCCCGTGACGGATCTCCAGGGAGCAAAACATAGCGGCCGAGACCGTCGTTGCCGTCGACCTCATCGCTGCCGATGTGGAGGTGATGAGCGGGCGTCGTCATCCGTCGATCTTAGTCGAGGAGGCGTTTGCGTCTAGAATAGCGGCTCTTTGGAGGCTCTTATGCATCGATGGTCCATGCTCTTCGTCGTCAGTCTGCTTGCCGGTTGCGCGACCACCGCGCCCGTTCGGCAGCCACAGGGTCAGACACCGGAGCTTCCTCTGGAAATCCACTGGGTGCGCAACTCGGCCGAATACCGGGCCGTGCTCGAACAGACGTATCGGTTGGCAACGGAGGTTCTCGAGCGCCGAGCGGCGGGTCGCGAGCCCGGCACCTGGGCGGTCGCAATCGATGCCGACGAGACTCTGATCGGCAATTCGCTGCAGAGCAAGGAACGGGCTCTCGACTCCGCCGGCTCCTGGGAGAGCGTGTGGGACGAATGGGTCGAACGGCGTGCGGCGCCGGCGCTTCCCGGTGCGCAGCGGTTTCTTTCCAGGGTGCAGGAGCTCGGAGGGCGCATTGCCGTGGTGACCAATCGTCGGGATCGCCACTGCGTCCAAACGGCCGAGAACCTCGAGCAGGTGGGGATACCGTTCGATGTCATCCTCTGCCGGGGCGAGACACGCGACAAGCAGCCGCGATGGTCGAGTGTCGAGGACGGCACCGCCAGAGCGGATCTTCCAGCGTTGGAGATCGTCATGTGGGTCGGCGACAACATTCATGATTTCCCGGATCTTGGCCAGGACCTTCGGTTTGCCGATCCGGACGCATTTGCCGACTTCGGTGACATGTTCTTCATTCTTCCCAATCCCCTGTACGGGAGCTGGGAAGACAACCCGGGCGACTGATTCCTCCTGGCAGGACGGGTCGCGGAGTTCTCGGGCAAGGTCAACGCCGGTGTTCGCGCAGTCGGCGGATCTTCACCCTCTGCCGTGCTTCCGGTTCTTTCGCTTACGCTTGTCGCGGGGTCGGCGGAGCATACGGCGCGGGTCACTCCGGAAGCCGATCAGCCGTAATCGCTGGGAGTGCCGCCGAGCACAGTGCCGCCGAGCACGAGGCACAGCCTGAAAGGAAAGCGACGTCGAATCTCGAGCACTTCGAAGTCGGCAGCCAGACGCTCGACCTCGGATATCGTCCACGCCTGCTCGAGCGAGACCCGGCCGTCGTGGGTCGCCACCGTGCCGAGTCGCAGCAGTCGGAAGAGCGCGCGCGAGAGCAAGCGCGCGACTCGCGACCGGCGCAAGTCCACGACGACGACTCCGGTCGCGCTGACGCGGGTCATCTCGGCGAGGATGCGGCGATTGCTGGCACCGTCGAAATGGTGCAGAAGAAGAGTCGAGAAGGACCAGTCGAACGAGCCGGTTCTGAACGGGAGCATCTCGGCTTCAGCGACGAGTCGCCTGTGCCCGGGCCGCCAATCGCGTCCGATGAGCAAATGCTCGAGCTTGCGATCCACGCCGACGATCTCCAGGCAAAGCCCCCGACGGCGACCTGCCGCCGAAACCGCATCCGGGATCTGACCGCTTCCAGTGCCCAGGTCGAGGATCCGCTGGCCTCGCGACGACCGATCGAGACGCGGCAGCAGAGAGCGAATCACCGGACCGATCCCGAGGAGCCAGCGAGTGGCGCGCTCGAGATCGCGCAGCGCGCGGGCGGCCTCGCGCGGGTCAAGATCCTGGTCGAGGAGCTCGACCTGGCGGTCGCAGTCCATTGCGGGTGCCGACGTCGCGCTCAGGCGCGGAGCTTCTCCGTCACCTCGACGAGCCGCCGCCCAAGGGCCTCGATGGCCGTTTGCTCGGAGACCTCGACGAGATGCCCATTGTCGTCGAACGCCGTGGCGGCGCGGGAGATGGCTCGCTGTTCGGGCAAAACGAGGACGCGCAGGTTGCCGAGAATCGAGCGGACGTGAACCAAGCCGCGTAGACCGCCGAGTGCGCCTGGTGAGGCACTCATCAGCGCCGCGGTCTTGCCGGCAAAGGCGACGAGTGGCTCTTCGTCGGCGCTGCGACGCGAGGCCCAGTCGATCGCGTTCTTGAGCACGCCGGTGATCGAGCTGTTGTATTCGGGGGCGGCGATGAGGAAACCGTCGTGCTCGCGCATCAGCCGCTTCAGGGTGACGGCGTTCGCCGGCTGACCCTCGGCGGCTTCGAGATCATGGTCAAAGAGTGGCAATGGCAAGTTGGCAAGGTCGATCTCGGTGACCTCTGCCCCAGCGGCACGAGCGGCCGCTGCCGCGATTTTCACCAGCTTCTTGTTGAACGAGTCTCTTCGCGTACTTCCGGCGAAGGCCAGCACGCGCACCGATGAGGGCATCGAATCTCCTTGCGTTCTCACACTGTGCCCGAAGCGAGCATGGCATCCGGAACCTTGACGAAGCCGGCGATGCTCGCTCCGGCCACGTACTCGAGGTGCCGGCTTTTGCCGCCGTGCTCGACGCGGCGATGGTAGACGTTCTTCATGATCTCGTGGTTGCGCGGTGGACTTCGCATCGGCTCCAGGCAGCCGTGGAACGTGTCGATTGTAGGGGAATTGCGATGTCGCCGCCTATTCGGGTCGTCGCGAGATGTAAAGGATGAAGATTCTTCGGATTGGTGCTCAGCCCGGCGAATGGGTTGGACTCTCCGTGGTGTCGGAGCGTTGTGCCGCGGTGCTAGACTCGGGCGTCGGTTGGGGAGGTTGTCGAGATGTTCTGTCCGAACTGCCAAGCCGAGTACCGCGAGGGTTTCACCGAGTGCTCTGATTGTGAGGTGGCGCTGGTTGAGGTTCTGCCGCCTGAGCCCGAGCACCCCGAAGGACCATTCTCGACCGTTTTTCGATCCGCTGACACATCGCTTCTGCCGGTGATCGAGTCCCTTCTCGACGACGCGGACATCCCGTACCTCATCCAGGGTGAAGAGTCGGCGCAAGGGCTCTTTCCCCTCGGTTCGTTAGGTGGCGGCTCGGATGGTCGCTTGGTGGGAGCCGTGGTCAAGGTGCCGCAGGAGTACGAGGCTGAGGCTGCGGCACTCCTGGCGGAGATCGAAGAGCCATCTGAAGCTGCGGACACGGAGGAAGAGTAGCTTTTTCCGCTCCGTCGTTCTCGCGCGCCACGACTTCGCCTCCTTCATTCCGGCTCTCTCCTCCCGTCGGGAGTAGAATGAGGCCGCCCCTCCCTGTACGGGACCAAAGCCATGGCGAAGGAACGCCCTTTTCTCACTGCAGCCGACAGCGCATGGCTGCAGATGGAAACGCCGACCAATCTGATGACGATCACCGGGGTGATGGCGCTCAAGGGGCGGCTGAGCTACGACGCGGCGAGTCGCCTGCTCGAGGAAAAGCTCCTGATTCACGAGCGGTTTCGCATGGGGATTGCCGCGCCTCCAGGTGGCGTCGGTCGTTACCGATGGGTCGAGCAGGACATCTCTCTCGACGAGCATCTGGTGGCGGTCGGCACGGGGGAATCGTGGAATAAGCACCGGCTCGAAGACTTCGTCAGCCGGGAGATGGGAACGCCGCTCGATTTCGAAAAGCCTCTGTGGAAGTTCTTCCTTGTCGAGAATGTCGACGGCGGCTCGGTCCTGGTGTCACGCATCCACCACTGCATCGGTGACGGGGTCGCATTGATGAAGGTGCTGCTGGGCATGGCGGATCCGATGGATACCGACGCGACGATGACGACGGTGGGAGTGCGTAAAGCCGCGGAGATCGGCACGTCGGAGGGTATGGGCAAGCCGGGAAAGATCATGGCAGCCATCAGGGCGTCCGGCGCCGCGACGACCACCCTGGGTCGGCTGGTGGCAATGAAGTCTGATCCGGCGAGCGTGTTCAAAGGGGAGCTGGGGACGGAGAAGGTAGCGGTATGGTCGGAAGATATCCCCTTGGACGATGTCAAAGAGATCGGCAAGCGTCTGGGCGGAACAGTCAACGACGTGCTCCTGACGGCCGTGGCTGGCGCCCTGCGGAGCTACATGCAGGAGCGAAAGCAGGACCCCGACGGCCTCGATCTGCGAGCCGTCGTGCCGGTGAACCTCCGAGAGCCCGACGACACTAAGCTCTGCAACCGATTCGGCCTGGTCTATCTGCAGCTCCCGGTCGGCATCAAGGGTCGGCTCGAGCGCCTGCGCGAGCTGAAGCGACGCATGGATGCGATCAAGCGATCTCCCGAGCCCTTTGTCGTCTACGGCTTGCTCAAGACCGCCGGCATGGCAAACCCGGGGCTGCAGAGCAAGATCGTCAAGTTCTTCAGCAAGAACGCGACCGCTGTGATGACCAACGTTCCTGGGCCGCGATCACGACTGGCATTCGGCGGCGTCGAGATCGACAACCTCATGTTTTGGGTGCCCCAGTCGGGCGGCCTGGGGATGGGCGTGTCGATTCTCTCCTACAACAACCAGGTGAGGGTCGGCGTGGCAACCGACAAGAAGCTGGTGGACGATCCAGAGACGATCGTCCAGGGGTTTCACGCGGCACTCGCGGCGCTGCGCGAGGAGGCACTGGCGAGCGGCTGAGAGAGCCGATGCAGACGCCACTCATCTCGATTGTCTGCGTCGCCCTGGCCTCGGTGCTCGGTGCGCTCGGACAGTACTTGTTCAAGGCGGGCACCGATCGCGCAGGTGAGCGAGCGCTAAGTTTTCTCGCAACTCCGTGGGTGTGGTTGGGGATGGGTTGCTATGTCGCGGTGATGCTGCTCTTTACGTTCGCTTTTCGCAAAGGCGGCACGGTCACGGTTCTCTACCCGGTGTACGCCACCACCTTCATCTGGGCTGCGGTCATGGCTTACTTTCTCTATGACCAGCCGATCCGGGCGGTCAACGTCGTCGGCATGGCGCTGCTCCTTGCCGGCATGTGGCTGATGGGGATCGGCGGCGCGACGAGCGGAGGCTGAGATGGACTACGAGCCGACCTCTCGACGCCCGATTGCAGAGTTGTTTCGCCGCACCGCGCGCACCTCGGTTGCCCTGTCGCTGCGTTTCGGTATCCATCCCGACACCATCTCCTATCTATCTATCGTGGCGTCCGCGGCGGCGGCGATCTGCTTCTGGCGCTCGGGTCACGAGCCCTGGCTGCTGGTGCCGGCAGTCCTGTTCTGCTATCTGCGATTATGGTTCAACATGCTCGACGGCATGGTGGC
>JAOTUP010000026.1 GCA_029863825.1 Acidobacteriota bacterium
GGGGGAGTCTTTCGCTCGACCGACGGCGGCGAAAGCTGGGACAAGCGGAGTGATTACGTGTCGGCAAGTCCCCAGTACTACAACGAGCTCATTCCCGACCCGGTCGATGTCGACCGCGTCTACTCCAACGACACCTATCTCCACGTCAGCAACGACGGCGGCGAGACGTTTACCAAGGTGCCGGAGAGCTTCAAGCACGTCGACAATCATGCGCTGTGGATTGACCCGGATGACACCAACCATTTGATTGCCGGGTGCGACGGCGGTGTGTACGAGACCTGGGACCAGGGGGCGGCCTGGGACTTCAAGGCCAATCTGCCGATCACCCAGTTCTACAAGATCGCAGTCGACAACGATCTGCCGTTCTACAACGTCTACGGCGGCACTCAGGATAACTCGACGCTCGGTGGACCGTCCCGCACCACCTCCGAGCACGGCATTACTAACCGCGACTGGTTCGTCACCCGCGGCGGCGACGGCTTCGATCCGGCGGTCGATCCTGAAAACCCCGACATCGTCTACTCGCAGGCGCAATACGGCGAGCTCGTGCGCTACGACAGAAGAACCGGAGAGCGTGTCGACATCCAGCCGCAGACCGAGCCGGGCGAGGATCCCTCACGCTGGAACTGGGACTCGGCGCTCATGATCAGTCCGCACTCGCCGGCACGGATCTACTTCGCCTCGCAGCGCATCTACCGCTCCGACGATCGCGGTGACACCTGGAGTCCGGTGAGCCCGGATCTTTCGCGCAACCTTGACCGCAATCAGCTGGCGGTCATGGACCGGATTTGGGGCGTGGACACGGTGGCCAAGAACCGCTCGACATCGTATTTTGGCAATGTCGTGGCCTTGACCGAGTCACCGCTGGTGGAGGGCCTCCTCTACGCCGGCACCGACGACGGCTTGATTCAGGTGACCGAAGACGGTGGCGAGACCTGGCGCAAGATCGACAGCTTCCCGGGCGTGCCGGAGATGGCCTACGTCTCCGATCTTGAAGCATCGCTCCACGACTCAGACACGGTGTATGCGGTCATCGACAACCACAAATCCGGCGACTTCAAACCATATGTGCTTGCAAGCGCCGACCGCGGGCGTAATTGGCATTCGATCGCGAGCGACTTGCCTGAACGTGGATCAGCGCTCGCAGTTGCCCAGGATCACGTGAAACCGGAGTTGCTCTTCGTCGGTACCGAGTTCGGGGTGTTCGTTTCGGTTGACGCGGGCGGGAGCTGGGTCCAGCTCGAAGGCGGTATACCGGTCATTGCCGTGCGCGATCTCGAGATCCAGCGACGCGAGGACGATCTCGTCGTCGGAACGTTCGGGCGAGGCATCTTCATCCTCGACGACTACGCTCCACTGCGAAGCATCAGCGAGACCGCTCTCGCTGCCGAGGCGGCGCTTTTTCCGTTGCGGGACGCCTGGATGTTTCACGCCAGCTTCGATCTCGGATACCGCAAGAAAGCGTTTCAGGGAGACAGCTTCTACAGCGCGCCCAATCCACCGGCGGGCGCGGTCTTTACCTACTACTTGAAAGACGGTCTGAAGAGCCTGAAGGAGCAGCGGCGGGAGGTCGAGAAGGAGAAAACGGAGAAGAAAGAGCCGATCGGCTATCCGAGCTGGGAAGAGCTCAGGGTCGAGGACCGGGCCGAGGATCCGGCGGTCGTGCTGACGGTTCGCGATCTCGACGGTCAGGTCGTCCGGCGGCTCACCGGGCCCGTGACCAAGGGGCTGCAGCGCGTCAGTTGGGACCTGCGCTACCCGCCGGCCGAGCCCTCTCGCCTCGAGCCGCCGGAGGAGAGCGCGTTCAGCTCGCCGCCGCGAGGCCCGATCGTGGCGCCCGGAGCCTACTCCGTGACCCTCTCCGGATGGGAGAACAAGGAGCTGCGTGAGCTCGCGGGGCCGGTCGACTTCGGAACAGTGCCCATCGGGACCGTCTCGCTGTCGGTTGAAGATCGCGCTCAGGTCGTCGAGTTCCAGCACCGCGTCGCCGGCTTGCAGCGAGCGGTGCTCGGTTCCACGCAGGTAGTGGACGAAATCCAGCAGCGAATCGACCTGCTGCGCCGGGCCGCTCTCGATACGCCTCGGGGTGACCCGGCCTGGCTCGGTCGTCTGGAAGAGATCGAAACACGCCTCGAGGATCTCGGCGTTGCGCTCGAGGGTGACACGACGATCGCCTCGCGCGGCGAGCCCACCGCGCCCTCGATTCGCCAGCGCGTACAGCGGATTGTCTCGAGCCAGTGGCGCACGTCGTCAGCGCCGACCGCGACGCAGCGGCGAGCCTACGAGATTGCCGCCGAGGCCTTCGAGCCGGTGCTCGGCAGCCTGCGGTCGTTGGTCGAGGACGACTTGGGAGCGCTCGAGGCGGAGATGGAAGCGGCCGGCGCACCCTGGACGCCGGGGCGGATTCCGTCCTGGTCGCCGGAGTAGACCTCGCGGACCGAGTGCCGAGGACTCGGGCGACGTCGAGTCGACCGGGTCTTCTTGGCCTCCTGCGGTTCGAGATAGTCTGGGGGTCCTCCGGGATGATCGCGGTCCTGCGCCGGGCAGGGAGCCTTCGACCACCCGCCCGCCGACGCTACTCGCGCCCACCCGAGCGTCCCGGCGTCCAGGGTACGCCCGCCGCGTCGAGCTTCGCTTCGAGAGCCGGAAGATCGGCGGCGAAGAACTCGTCGAGCGCGCCGCGAAGTGCATCCAGCGCACTCTTCGCGACGTCGAGACTCATCCGATGTGTCGTCGACGGCCCCGCGGTCGACCAGGCGTTGCCGAAGTGGGCGACCTGCAAGCGGCGATCGATCGAGACCGGCCCCGGGTCGCCGAGCCGGCTTCGCTGCTCGTCGCCAACGAGCGCCAGCTTCATGTCGGAGAGGCGTTTCTCGAGCGATCGGACTTCGTCGTCCAGATCGGTGCCGCCCACCGTCGAGCGCATGAGCGTCTCGCGGATGGCAGCAAGTCGCAATTCGGTTTCCTCGATCGCGGCGCGAGCGGCAGCCGCGTTGCGGCGGGTCGCGTCGAGCTCGCGGAGAAACGCAACCGCCGCGCCAGCCGTTTCTGCGGCCGTTGAGGAGAGTGGCTCGACTTCGAAGGCGGTTTGCTTGACGAGATCGGTGACCACGCCGCCGACCCGCTTCGCCAGGTTCACCGAGTAGCTGCCGGGCGCCGCCAGGTATCCGTCCTCCTCGTCGCTGTCCTCATCCTCTTCCTGTGGTTTCCAGGCGGCCGATGACGGGTAGCGCAAATCCCAGGCGACGCGGTGGAATCCTGCCGTAGTCGGCCCGGTCAGGCGGCGAACGACATTCCCGTCGACATCGCGAACCGTCAGGATGATCGCCGGATCTTCTTCCTCGCGCTCAGCACGAACGGCCTCCCAGCCGGGATACGGTGTGTCTTGCCCCTGCTTCTCGAGATCTCTTTCCTTCTTGCGGCGGTTCGCTTTACTCGTCTCCAGCTCGTCTTTGAGGTAATAGGTGAAGACGGCACCGAACGGCGGGTTTGGAGCGACGAAGTAGGCCGCGCCCTGGGATGCCTGTTCGCCGCGTCCGAGCGTGCGCCGCGGGACGTACCACCATGCCGTGCGCACCGGGAACAGTGCCGCTTCCTGCTCGAGGATCTTCTCACTCACTGTACGCAGCGGCGTGTAGTCGTCGAGGATGTAGAAGCTCCTGCCGAACGTCGCGCCGACGAGATCGTTTTCGCGCCGTTGAATCGCCAGATCGCGGAACGGGATGTTCGGCACACCCCCTTCGAGCTTGATCCACTTCGCGCCGCCGTCGATGGTAAAGAAGACGCCGAACTCGGTGCCGGCGAAGAGCAGCAGCGGGTTCTCGTGATCCTGGACCAGGCGCCAGACGATATGGCGAGCAGGAAGGTCGCCGGTAATCGATTGCCATGAACGGCCGCGGTCGGTGCTCTTCAGGATGTAGGGCGAGAAGTCGCCCGACTTGTGATCGTCGGCTATGACATAGACGGTGTCGACGTCGAAGAGGTCGGCTTTGAGGTCGTTGACGAAGAAAAACTGCGGCACACCGGGGAGCCGGTCGATCGCGCGCCAGGTCTCGCCGCCGTCCTCGCTCACCTGGATGAGGCCGTCATCGGTGCCGGCGTAGAGGAGATTCTCATCCAGCGGTGATTCGGCCAGCGACGTGATGGTCGAGAACTTGGACATGGCATAGAGATCCCACACCGCGTCGAAGGACTGGACTCGCCCCATCATCGGCAGCTCGAGGCGGTCGAGACCCCGCGTCAGGTCACCGCTCACCGGTCGCCACGAGTCGCCGCGATTGTCACTGCGCCAGATGCGCTGGCTGGCGTGGTAGAGGCGCGCCGGATCGTGAGAGCTGATGAGAATTGGCGCATCCCAGTTGAGCCGCTCCCATTCCTCGTCAGCGGCCGGCTGAGGCTGGATGTAGGTGATCTCACCGGTCTTGCGATCGTGGCGCATAAGATTCCCTTGCTGCCACTGAGCGTAGATGATGTCCGGGTTGGTCGGGTCGGCAGCCGGCTGGTGGCCGTCGCCAAAAAGGGTGATGAACCAGTCGGCGTTGCGGATGCCGTGCACGTTGTCGGTTCGCGAAGGGCCGCCCTGGGTATTGTTGTCCTGGGTGCCGCCGTAGACGTTGTAGAAGGGTTCGTCGTAGTCGACCGCCACCTTGTAGAACTGAGTGACCGGGAGATTGGCGATGAACTTCCAGTTCTTCCCCAGGTCCCAGCTCTCATACAGCCCGCCGTCGCAGCCAACGAGAAGGTAGTTCGGGTCGTTGGGATCGAAGGCCATGGCGTGGTTGTCGACGTGCTTGTTTCTGTTGCCGATCGAGCGAAAGGTCGTGCCGCCGTCCTCGGTGACGTGGAGCCGTACGTCGGCGTGGTAGACGCGGTCGAACTGGTGCGGGCTGGCCCAGATCTCCTGGTAGTAGTGGGGTCCGGTGCCACCGGCGACGTAGTCGCTGCGCTTCTCCCAGCTCGCGCCGCCGTCAGTGGAACGCCAGAAGCCACCTTTGCGATGCGCCAGCTCGATGGCGGCGTAGACAATGTCCGGACTCTGCGGCGAGATGGCGAGCCCGATTTTTCCCATGTCCTCGCCCTTGTGCTCACTCTTCTCGTCCACGGGAAGACCCTTGACGAGCTCGCGCCAGGTGGCGCCGCCGTCGGTCGTTTTGTGGATGCCCGACTCCGGGCCGCCGTCGATCAATGCCGCCACGTTGCGATAGCGCTCGTGGGTCGAGGCGTAGAGGACGTCCGGATCGCGCGGGTCCATGACGACGTCGTTGACGCCGGTGTACTCGCCGCCGCCGAGGATCTTGTTCCAGGTCTCACCGCCGTCGGTTGTCTTGTAGAGGCCGCGGTCACCGCCGGGTGACCAGAGCGGTCCCTGGACGGCGACGAAGGCCACGTTCGAGTCGCGGGGATCGATGAGAATCGTTGAGATGTGCTCGGAGGCCTGGAGGCCCGTGTTGGCCCAACTTCGGCCGCCGTCGAGGCTCTTGTAGATGCCGTCGCCGTAGCCGACGTGGCGTCCGCTCACGTTCTCTCCCGTGCCGACCCACACGACGCTCGGTTCGTTGGGGTCGATCGCCACCGCGCCGATCGAGTACGAGCCTTCGTTCTCGAAGATCGGTGACCACGTCGTTGCAGCGTTCTCGGTCTTCCAGACGCCCCCGCTCCCCACCGCGACGTACCAGACGCTCTGGTCATGCGGATGAACTGCGATGTCGGCGATGCGGCCGGACATCAACGCCGGGCCGATGCCACGCAACTCGAGCCCCTTGAAGGTCTTGGCGGACAGAAGTCCGGGCTCTTGATCCGAGGAGGCGATCTTCTCCTTCTCGGCCGCCACGACAGTCAGAGGAAGCCCGAACGCGAGCAGGAAAATCCAAGCCGTGGGCCGCGAGCTGCGCATGAAATCTCTCCTCTTGAGCGAATGAGCTGTCTTCTTTGCAGAGCGCTCAAGATAGCATGCGCGTCTGGACTCCTGGCCTCCGAACGGCGTCCGGGTCTGGCAAGAACGCGGCGCCGGCGGTCCGGCAGTGTGATCTGCCGATGAGGAGGATGCTGTGCGCGTGCTAACCTCGGCTGCCGGCATAGCAATCTGACTGAACCACCAGCCTCTCCTCTTCTTCACGCGCAAATCCCGGTATCTCACCTCATGAGCGGACTCGCCCGAAAACGGCGGCTCAAGAAAGAGCTGGGCCTGTTCGAGGTCTATGCGATCGCCACCGGCACGACGCTCAGCGCGGGCCTGTTTCTGCTGCCTGGCCTCGCAGCAGCGGAAGCGGGAAAAGCCGTCGTTCTCGCCTACTTGCTGGCAGCGGTTCCTCTCATCCCGGCGATGTTCAGCATCATCGAGCTGGCGACCGCGATGCCGCGGGCGGGGGGTGTCTACTATTTTCTCGACCGCAGCCTGGGACCGGTGCTGGGTGCAATCGGAGGGATGGGCACCTGGTTTGCCCTGATGCTCAAGGTGTCGTTCGCGCTCATCGGCATGGGCGCATACCTGAGACTGTTCGTTCCGGGGCTCCAGGTGCGGCCGGTGGCCATTGCGGTCGCCCTTCTGCTGGGTGTCATGGCGCTTTCCGGGGCGAAGAAGACCGGCGCCTTTCAAGTGTGGCTGGTGACCGGCCTGCTTCTCATTCTCGGCCTCTTCCTCGGCGGCGGGATAGCCAAGCTCGAGTTGACGGAGCTCGAGGGGGTCTTCGGTCAGGATTGGCACACGCTCCTGGCAACCGCCGGACTCGTCTATATCAGCTATGTCGGCGTGACCAATGTCGCCAGCTTGTCCGAGGAAGTCGAAAAGCCGCATCGCAACCTTCCCCTGGGCGTCTCCCTGGCGCTCCTCACGGCGATTGTCATCTACGGGCTCGCGACGCTGGTCATGGTTGGCGTGGTCCCTCTGGAGCGCCTGCAGGGAGATCTGACGCCAATGGCCACGGTTGCCGAGTACGTGTTCGGGAGTTGGGGTGTCGTTCTCCTCTCCGTAGCTGCTCTCCTGGCCTTCGTGTCCGTCGCCAATGCCGGCACGCTGAGCTCGTCTCGCTATCCCCTGGCCATGAGTCGCGATGATCTGCTGCCGAGGTGGTTCCGACGCCTGGACAAGCGGCAAACGCCGACCATGGCGATCATCCTGACGGTAGTTGTCATTGTCCTCATTCTTCTGCTGCTCAATCCGGTGAAGATCGCCAAACTGGCCAGCGCCTATCAGCTCATGATGTTCGCCCTGGTCTGCCTCGCCGTCATCGTCATGCGCGAGAGTCACATCGAGGAATACGACCCTGGTTTCCGTTCACCGCTCTATCCCTGGATGCAGCTCATCGGCATTACCGCGCCCATTGCCTATCTTCTGCAGATGGATCGGTTCACCGGGCTGTTCTCGGTCGGTCTGATCGTGGCGTCTCTGGCGTGGTACTGGTACTTCGCGCGCGGCAAGATGGTTCGCAGCGGCGCGCTCTATCACCTGCTGTTGCGCCTGGCTGAGCCGCGCGTCGACACGGGACTCGAAATCGAGCTCGGCCACATCCTGCGTGAGAAGGGCGTGCGTGAGGAGGATCCGTTCGACGAGGTTGTCACCCAGGCAAGGGTGTTGGATTTCGATGAGCCGGACATCTCCTTCGAGCGACTCCTGCGGCGAGTATCAGAGATGCTCAGCGCATTCCTACCGGCGACGGCCGAGGAGCTCGAGGCGGGTTTTCTGAGCGGCATCCGAATTGGCGCGACACCGTTCTCCAGGGGCATTTTGTTGCCGAACCTGAGGCTTTTCGACATCGACAAACCGCTCATGGTGATGGTGCGTGCCCACAAAGGAGTTCATGTCGAGGTGACCGATGTACATGGCGGTCGTGCGCCGGAGAGCACAGTCTTTTGTCTGCTCTTTCTGGTGAGTCCGGAGGAAGATCCGAAGCAGCATCTGCGGATCCTGGCGCAGATTGCCGAGCATGCGGATACGGACGATTTCCTGCGCGCCTGGCGTCGAGCTCGCAACGAGCAGGATCTCAAGGAGCTCCTCCTGCATGACGAGAGGCTCCTCTCGCTACGTCTTCGCCCCGGTTCGCAAAGTGCGGTATTCATCGGCAGGCAAGTGCGAGACCTTTCTCTGCCGGACGGGATCCTGATTGCACTGATCCGTCGCGGAAGCCACATTACGGTTCCACGCGGTCAGACCGTGCTGCGAGAGAACGACCGGCTTACGATCCTCGGCGAGCCGTCGGACATTCAGCGACTGCAGCGCCAGCACGACGACTAGGCGGGCGGGACGCGCACTCGCCCTCTGCCGAATAGATCATCTCGTGGCGCGGCATGCTCCGGCCGGCCACGGAGGTGATGTTCGTGTGTAGAAGCTCGAAGTTGCCCCGGCGTTGTGCCGAAGGCTGGCTCCCTCGGGCGACGGAGGCGCCTGACAAAGATCCCGGCAAGCGAGCCGACACACTGAGTCGGAGACAGGCGGTCGATCTGTTTGACAATCGATGCGTCCGGGAGCAGGATCGGCCGTGCTCGACCTGAGTCCCCTGGTCGCCAAGACCGCGTTTGCCGTCGTGATCTTCCTGGCTGCTGCGGTGGGCGGGCTTGTTCCGTTGACTGGCCGGCGCGGCGCGAACCGGAGCCGTTTCATGAGCTGGGGAAACGCCTTCGCTGCCGGGGTCTTTCTCGGCACGGGCCTCATTCACATGCTCGGCGAGGCGGGACGTGCGTGGACGGCGCTCGGGTGGACCTATCCGATGCCGCTGCTTCTCGCTGCCGTCGGGTTCATGCTCTTCCTGTTGCTCGAGCATGTGCTCTTGCCTGCGGATGCGCACCTGGTCGCGCACGCGCACTCGGGAGACGCGTTGCCGACCGAGGAGGTCGAGCGTCTATCGAGTCCCGGTATCCCGCATGCGCTGCTGATCGCGTTGTCGATTCACTCGGTGATCGCAGGCGTCGCGCTCGGTGGCCAGGCGACGTTTGCCGGTGCGTTCTACATCTTTGTCGCCATCATCGCGCACAAATCGAGCGCCGCGTTCGCCCTCGGTGTGGCGCTTCGCCGATCGACGGTGGCGTCGCTGCGATCGCGCTGGTTGATCGTACTGTTCTCACTGGCGACGCCGACAGGAATCCTCGGTGGCGCCATCGTTGGGGGGCTCCTGCGCTCGGTGGCAGGCCGCTACTTCGACGCCGCGTTTCTCGCCCTTGCTGGCGGCACATTTGTTTATATTGCGTCAATGGACATTCTGCAGGACGAGTTCCTGCATACCGGCGGCCGACTTGTGAAATGGTTGTTCGCCGCTGCCGCTATCGCGTTGACCGCGGTGCTTTCGATCTGGATCTGACCGGTGCTGCATCTGAACGTGAGCACTCCGCGATCCGCATGCCCGGTTTGGGAGAAGAGGCGAGCAAAGCAAGCCACTTCTGCCGTTCTGTTGCTGTTTGCCCTGGGGTCACGGCTCGGAGCCCAGAGCGACGACGGCACCGAGTTGTCGAAGTTGTTTGCGCGTGAGTGGGAGCAACGTCTCACCGAAGACCCCCTCTTTGCAACCACCGTTGGCCGGCATGCATTCGATCACCTGTTGCCCGACGTCTCGGAAGAGGCGCAGGCCCGGCGTCTGAAGGGGACTCGGACGTTTCTCGCCGAGCTGGTGATGATCGATCGGGAGTCACTGGCTTCGGTCGATCGCGTCAGCTATGACATCTTCGAGCGACAACTCGAACTGCGCGCAGCCGACATCGAGTTCGGTGACTTTCACCTGCCACTCAATGCAGACTCCGGCTTCCATACGGATTTTGCCCGTCTGCCTCATCAAATGCCGCTGCAAGATGTGGACGGCTATGAAGACTATATTGCGCGGCTCGAGGCATTCTCGACCTATGTCGATCAGCAGATCGAGAACATGCGTCGGGGTCTCGAGCGGGGGATGTCCCTGCCACGGATCGTACTCGACGGCATCGATGTGACGATTTCGACGCATATCGTCGAGGCCGCATCGAAAAGCGTGTTCTGGGAGCCGTTCGAGTCGTTTCCACCAGGCGTGCCGGACGATGAGCGCGAACGATTGCGCCGTCAGGGGACGACGGCGATCGAGCAGGGCGTGATCTCGGGCTACCAACGGTTTTTCGACTTCATGACGGACGAGTACATGCCGCAGACCCGAACGAGCCTGGGCGCCTCCGAGCTGCCGAATGGCGAGGCGTACTATCGGCACAAGATCCGCCTCTTCACCACGCTCGATCTCTTGCCCTCGGAGATTCACCAGATCGGTCTCGATGAAGTGGCGCGCATCCGCGCCGAGATGGAGGAGACCATCGCCGCAGTGGACTTCGGCGGCGACTTTCGAGCGTTTCTCGATTTTCTGCGCCGCGACTCTCGTTTTTACGCCAAGACCGCGGAAGAGCTGCTCAAGGAGGCCTCCTATATAGCCAAGCGCATGGACGGCAAGCTCCCCTCTCTCTTCGGCCGCTTGCCGCGCTTGCCCTACACGGTCGAACCGGTACCCGACTACCTGGCGCCGAAGTACACGACGGGGCGATACGTGAGCGCAGCATGGGGGAGCACCGAGCCCGGTCGGTACTGGGTGAATACGTACGATCTTGCGAGTCGCCCCCTCTACAATTTGGAGGCTCTAACGCTGCACGAAGCGGTTCCCGGGCATCATTTGCAGATTGCGCTCAATCGCGAGATCGAGGACGTGCCGCCATTTCGCCGCTTTTCCTACATTTCGGCCTTCGGTGAAGGCTGGGGCCTGTACTCCGAATGGTTGGGCCTCGAGGCGGGCTTTTACACAGATCCGTACTCCAACTTCGGTCGGCTGACATACGAGATGTGGCGCGCTTGCAGGCTCGTAGTCGACACGGGTGTACACGCCATGGGCTGGTCACGGCAACAGGTGCTGGACTTCCTGGCGGTGAATACCGCGCTGCCGCTGCGCGAGATCACGACCGAGACCGATCGCTACATCTCGTGGCCCGGTCAAGCGCTCGCTTACAAGCTGGGCGAGCTCGAGATTCGGAGGCTGCGCCGTGAAGCCGAGACGGAGCTCGGCGAAAGATTCGACGTGCGCGAGTTTCACGATGCAGTGCTCGCCAACGGATCGGTACCCTTGCCGGTCTTGCGCCAGGCAGTCGAAACCTACATCAAACGTCGGCAGT
>JAOTUP010000459.1 GCA_029863825.1 Acidobacteriota bacterium
GGGTTTTCACCAGGGTGACTTACTGAGGCTCCGCGAGGGTTGTGTCTCCGTCGGAGGATTGCAGAGTGGGTGAGTCATCGAGGGTCGGCCGGATTGTGAAGCGTTGTCGGAAACACAACACGAGGAGGGGACGAGGAGGCACGAGACCGCTCCCGAGGTGATACGAATGAAAAAGGTCGCGCTCGTCCGCTTCGTCCTCGGGCACCGGGCCCTGGTGGTGGGTCTCATCGCGGCAGCGACTGTCGTGCTCGGATGGCAGGCGGCGCAGGTCGGCTTCGACAACTCGATCGAGACGTACTTCCAGGAAGACGACATCGCCGAGTACCGGCGCTTCCTCGATCACTTCGGCACCGACGAGATCATCGCCATCGCCTTTGACTCCGACGTCTTCACCCAGTCGGAACTGGAGCTGATCGACCGCATCAGTCGAGAGCTCGAGGAGCTGCCGCATGTCCGGCGGGTTCTGAGCTTGACGAAAGCAAAGGTCGTCTTCGGAGACGAGGAAACCGTCTACTTCGACCCTCTGGTCGAAGAGATCCCGTCGAGTCCCCGGTCGCTCGCCGCCCTCAGGCGCCGGGCTCTGGCAGACCCCTTCCTCCCCGGCACGGTCGTTTCTCACGACCTGAGAAGCGCCGCCGTCGTGGCCGAGATCGACCACCTGATCGGCGAGTTCGACTACAAGGTCGAGCTGATAGCCCGCATCCGCGAGATCGTGCGGGAGCTGGAGCGAGAGACAGGCAAGCGCTTCCGCATCGGCGGCACGGCCGTGATCGATGACGTGCTGCTCCTCTACACCCAGCGCGATCAGGCGACCTACGTGCCGCTCATGGTGCTCATCGTCATCGGTCTCGTGTTCGCGATGTTCCGCTCCCTCAAGATGGTTCTGCTGCCGGTGACGGTTGTCCTGGTCACGATCGTCTGGACGTACGGGTTTGTAGCTTTGCTCGGCTACCGCATCAACATCATCACGACGATTCTGACGCCGCTTCTCATGGCCGTGGCGATCGCGGATTCGATGCACTTCATCGCCGACTACCTGCACGAGGCGGCGAGCGGCCGTCACGACAAGTACGAGGCCATCGAACGCTCCTTCATAAACGTCTGGATGCCCTGCCTCATGACCAGCGTCACGACGGCCGTGGCTTTGCTGGCGCTCTTGAGCGCCGACCTCGTGCCGATCCGGGAGCTCGGCCTGGTGGCAGCGCTGGGCGTTCTGGCGGCCTTTGCCGCCACCGTTCTGCTGTTGCCGGTGCTGCTTTCCGTTGTTCCGTTTCCGGAGAAGCGCTATCGAGCGCGACTCACCGGCGGGTGGCTTGCGGGTCTGCTGCGCGGATTGGGAGATTGGCGCCGGCCGAAAGCGTTGGCAGTGCTGGCGGTGTCCACGATTCTGACCGTGGCGGCGCTTTTCTCGCTGCCACGGCTCACCATAGGCACGAACTCGCTCGACTACCTGAAGCCCGCCGATCCTGTGCGTGGCGAGACGGAGTGGATCGACGCCAGGGTCGGAGGCACGTCCTCGCTGGAGTTCCTCGTCGAGACCGGGGAGGAAGATGCGATCAAGCAACCCGCGCTACTGCGAAGAATGGGGACTTTCGAGGAGTATCTGCGCACCGTCGAAGGAGTGACCGGCGTCTACTCGGTCGTCGGCATGGTCAAGGCCCTCAACCGGGCGTTCTACGGCGGCGACGAGAGGTTCTTTAGAATTCCCGACTCGTCTGAAGACGTAGCGCAACAGTTCCTGCTGGTGGAAGGGAGCGAGGACATCGACGCGTTGCTCGCCGACGGTGACGCCACGGCGAGAATCGTCGCGCGCGTCGAGATGGCCCGTTCGCAGGAGCTCTCGCGGCAGATGCCGGAGATCGAGCGACGCGCGGCGGAGCTCTTCGGCGATGCGGCGACGGTGACGCCCACCGGAATGGTGCACCTGATGCACCGTATGGAGGGGTATCTTCTCTCGAGTCAGGTTAAAAGCCTGTCGCTGGCGTTCGTCGTCATCAGCCTTTTGATGCTGGCGATGCTGCGGTCCGTGCGGCTTGGGCTCGTGGCGCTAATTCCGAATCTGCTACCGATCCTCTTCACGCTCGCACTGATGCCGTGGCTCGGAATCCCCCTCGACGTGGGCACCGTCATGATCGCCGTGATCGCGCTTGGGCTGGTTGTCGACGACACGATCCATCTGCTCGTGCGGTTCAAGTCCGAGAGCGAGCGAGTGCCCGACATGCGGCGTGCCATGGCGAGGGCGCTGACCGCCGTTGGGAGACCGGTTGTTTACACCAGCGTCGCGTTGAGCCTCGGCTTTCTGGTCCTGGTGTTCGCCAGCTTCAACTCGATGATCCATTTCGGTGTCCTGTCGGCCATCGTGATCGCGCTGGCGCTGGTGTTTGACCTGGTGGTGCTCCCGGCGGTTGTGGGTTTTCTTCGGCTCCCCGCGCCGCGGCCCGGTGGGCGAGAAGCAGGGAGCTAAAGACGGCAAGCCTGACGAAAGCCAGGGACGCAAAGC
>JAOTUP010000460.1 GCA_029863825.1 Acidobacteriota bacterium
TATAGAGACCATCAGCCAGTTGAAGGACATCAGCGGTCAGTACACCCGCTGGACCGACATCCGGCTCCTGCGGCGCATGATCCGCGATCACAAGTTCCGCGCCTACGACCCCGAGCGCACGATCCTCCACTGGCACTACGTGCGCCGCTCGGAGTTGAAGCACATCATTCCCCACCAGGGGGCAGCCGACTACCACGTCAATGGCGCACTGGCCTACGAGCTGCCGTTCCTGAAGCTACACCTCTTCTCATTCCTGCCGCTTTTCCTCGAGCGCTGGCGGCACGACGAGAAGCGTCTCGACGGCTACATCCGGGCGCGGCGGATCCACGAGCTGCTCGATTCACTCGAGGACGTCGAAGCCGATTCGATCGTGCCGGCGACGTCACTCCTCCGCGAGTTCATCGGCGGCAGCACGTATGACGTGCATTGAGGGCGTGACAGCGTGAAAGAGAGCTAGCATAAGAGACCCGGGGATTGCGCACCCGCAGTAGGGTGGGACACACGGAGATAAACAATGGTCCAGACCGCTTCGACGATGCTCCCTCTCGGCACGCGAGCGCCGGATTTCACCTTGCCCGATCTGTCGGGTTCGCGAATCTCGCTCGGCGATTTCGACCGGGCGCCGGCCCTGCTCGTCGCCTTCTGGTGTAGCCACTGCCCGTTCGTCCAGCACATCCGCACTGAGTTCGCGCGCTTCGTCGAGGAGATGCAGGAGCGCGAGCTGGCGGTCGTCGCCATCAACGCCAACGACATCGAGGCGCATGCCGAAGATGCTCCGGAAAAGATGGCAGAGGAAGCCCGCGACGTCGGCTACACATTCCCGTATCTCTTCGACGCCTCGCAGGACGTGGCCAAGGCCTATCGCGCCGCCTGCACACCAGATTTTTTTCTCTTCGACGGCGAGCGCCGTCTCGTCTACCGCGGCCAGTTCGACGCCAGCCGACCGGGCAACGAGGTGGCCGTCACCGGCGCCGATTTGCGCACTGCGGTCGATGCGGTTCTGGCCGGCACGGAGATTCCAATGGATCAGAAGCCGAGTCTCGGCTGCAATATCAAGTGGCGACCCGGTAACGAGCCGGAGTACTCGGTGACTGGATAGGGGGCCGAAGCGGGTGGTTTCCGGCCACCGGCGTGAGGCCGGTCTGGGATCCGGTGACTGGATAGGGGGCAAGGATGGGTGGCTTCCTGTCACCGGCGTCACGCAGGAAGAGCGGATACTGGTGTCAGGACTGCCGGTTCCAATGCCGCTCGGGTGTCCCTTCGTGAGCGCAGTGAGGCTCACTCCGGGACAGCCGCTCGCGGCTGCCAACGGTGACGTCGATCCGAATCGCCGGAGAACCGGTCCGGGCAGACGGCGAAGGCGTGGCGACGCTGTGGCTTCCTGTCACCGCGTGAGGGCGTGACAGAACGAGTACCACGGAAGGGGATCGACTTGGCGCTGCCGTAGTAGGCTGATCCTGGAAAACGGCTTCGTCGGATTCGTCTCAATGCCAGCCGACCTCGTCAACCTAAACGGACAGATCCTGCCGCGCGCCGCGGCGCGCATCGACCCGTTCGATCGCGGGCTGGTGTTCGGAGACGCGCTCTACGAGGTCGTCAAGGTCGCTGGCGGACGCCTTCTCCATCTCGAGCCACACCTCGGGCGGCTCTCCAGCGGGCTCGATCGGATCGAGATCCCAGCGCCTCACGGCCTCGAGCTCTCCTGCCGTGCGCTTGTCAAGGCGAGCGAGATCGATACCGGCTCGCTCTTCCTCCAGGTGACCCGCGGTGTCGCTCCGCGCAGCCACCGGCCGCCGGTCGATCTCGAGCCGACGGTCCTGGTCCTGCCCGCAAGCCACGGCTACGCTCCGCCCGCCGCTCGCCCGCGAACCGCGATCACCATGCTCGATCCCCGCTGGCAGCATTGCGACCTGAAGACGACCAGCATGTTGGCCACCGTTACCGGCAAGCTCGCCGCTCGCGCCGCGGAGGCCGACGAGGTCGTCTTCGTCGGCCCAGCCGGTGAAGTCCGGGAGGGCGGTACGTCGAACCTCTTCGTTCGCCACGACGACCGACTCGAGACCTGTCCGCTCGATGGACGGATCCTCCCCGGCGTCACACGCGCTCAGGTGCTCGGGTTTGCCAACGCACTCGGCTACCGCGTCCTCGAGCGAGCGCCCAGACTTGCCGAGCGCGACGGTTGGCAGGAGGCGTTTCTTTGCGGAACCCTGACCGGCATCCAACCGCTTGCCATCTTGGATCGAAAAGCTATCGGCCTCGAGCCCATCGGCGACTGGACCGGAGCCCTGGCGCGGGCGCTCGAGGAACACGAGACGGCGCTCCTGGCGGGGCGGGAGAGGGGGAAGAGGGCGTGAGGCAAGAAAGGATTCTCGCCGGCGCACACGATGACAAGAAGCCACTCTCCCCCGGCCCCCGTTCGGCAAACGGTGACAGGAAACCGCCCGCCCCAAACCCCCTATCCAGTCACCGCTTCGAGTCTTCCGCCGCAGGTCACACGC
>JAOTUP010000027.1 GCA_029863825.1 Acidobacteriota bacterium
CGAACTCTCGCTTCGCCTTCTCTCTTTGCCTCTTGGACAATCCTCTCGGCATCATGCTGCGCACGCTCGGCAATTCCCTTGGCGCTCCGACGGATGAAGAACCACCACACCGCCAACCCTAGAAGTACCGCAGCAAATACTCCTGCCGCCACCGCAAACTCTTGCATTTCTTGACCCCCGCTCGTGTCTCAGAGGGGCCGGGCGAAAAGGAAAGCTAGCGCGTGTAAGTAAGAGGAAGCATCCCCCGCGCAGCCGTGTGGGTGGCTTCTTAGAACCTGATTCTCAACAGGTGGGTGTCCGCACTACGAGTCCTCAGCGTCCCTGTCAGAGCAGGGCTGGCACAGACCACATAGGTATAGGACTCCCTCGTAAGTACTGTTGGTTCTACAACTGCTTGACCCATCACTCAACCACACAGGGGACGCAACACTTTTCAATCTAGTCGACTCACCACTCTAGCTGATCTGCAGGTCGCGGTATTTGCCACTCCAAAACATTTCACCCGTCGAGGGCTTCTTCCAACTTGCCAGCAAGTACCGCCACCTTCTCCTGAATATCGACCCGCTCCCCTTCCTGCTTTTCTCTGCAACGAAAGAGCTCATCCGCAATATTGAGCGCCGCCAGAATCGCGATCTTTGCGGTATCGACAGTAGTGACTTTCTCCGCCACTTCACGCATACGCCGATCGACCAAAGCCGCAACTTCGCGCAGGTGCTCCGGATTGTCTTCCCCCCGAACGTGATAGACGTTGCCGAATATCTCGACGTCTGTCGTGACAGTCGTTTTGGCTGCCATATCGCCTCCGGGGAGACGCCGTGCATGATCGCACGACGAGACCGCTCTTACCCGAGAAACTATAGCACAGCCCTAGTCCGCCCCTTCCTGCAGCTGCAGGCGTCGATACCCCCGGTTCCAGTAGACCAGGGGGGCGGATTCCGAGCCTCGGACGGCCGTCGCCTCGACCAGACCGATATAGATTGTGTGGCTCCCGGCGACCAGCCGATCAAAGATCGTGCAATCGAGCCAAGCCAACGCCTCGGCCAGCACCGGCGCGCCGGTCACCGCCTCGCACCATTCCCCAAGTGCGAACCGGTCCTCGTCTTTCACCCAGGCAAAACGATTCGACAGTTCGACTTGATCCTGACTCAGAATACTCGCCGCAAAGGTCGCGCCTTCAGTCTCGAGCAGTTCAAAAGCCCGGTGCCGGTGGTCCACCATGACGGCGACAAGCGGTGGATCCGGCGAAATGGAAGCGAATGCCGAGACGGTCAGACCGTGGACGGAGTCACCGGCCTTCACCGTTACGATGGTGACACCGGCCGGGAACCTCGACAGAGCGTCTCGAAATTCTTCAGAACTGACCGGCATACCCCTGCCTCAGCCCACTGCCGACGCTGAAAGGGGCCAAGTCACACCCCTACTCCAACTCGCAAGTCCGTCGAAACAGCTGGCTTCCGTCAAACCGCAAGAGCATAGCATTGCCTGTCTACGCGCGCGGTCACGAAGCATCTCGTCACCGCCCCGACGAGAATCCTCTAGAAACTGCAAGATCGAGGAAGCGGACCGCGTCCTTCTCCACGTGACACGAACACGCGAGGAATGGACCGAGAGTCGGCGCCGGAGCCTGCGTCACCGACCGGGCTCGATGATTGCCAAACATGGCGCCACTCGCTGGCGAGTCGTCGACGTGAGCGCTGACGGGATGTCGATAGAGAGCGGTCGCGGCTGCGGCATCGGCGAGCGCTACCGCCTCGAGCTCGTGGACGGCCGCGTGGCCTGCGTCATTCATGCCGTTGTCCGCTGGTGCCGTCTTCTGTCCGTTCGACGATGTTCCGCCGATGGAGATTCGGGGCCTCTCTTCCGCACTGGCTTTCAGTTCATCGCGTCGCCAAGGTCAAGGAGACGCACACCCGAGCCGTCTTAGGCTGAGGATACCTCCGACAGCACTCACGGCAGGCGGTGGGGCGAGCTTTTCGGTCGCGCGATGCCCGACAACGAGTCTTCATCCCCTCGTGGAAGAGTCGAAAGAGTCGAGGTGCCCTGTCTCCGAGTCTCCCATTTCGACCGATCGGTCGAAGTACTCTCGCCAACGGTGTGTGACGCGGGTGGCGATCTCGGCATTGCAGCTGAGCTCGGCGGGAAAACCCGTCTTGCGACGAGCATCGATAAGCACCGGTGGCGCGTAGCTCAGATGATTCCTCACGACTCGGGTGTGCGCCGCGTACACATCTGCTGCGGGCTCGAAGCGGGTAAAAGTCGCCCAGAGGAAGTTCATTGCGCTGGCAGCCGTTCGCTCTACTTCGTCAGTCAGTACCAGCAGCGGCCAGCTTTCGAATCTCGAGTCCTCGACCAGGCGCTGCGGCAGGTCCTCGCTGCGCCCCACCTCGCTGCCGCCGATCACCAGGCAGCCCGGGCAAAAGACTCTCGCGCTGTCGATACCCGACGGAAGCTCCGAAGAGGTGAACTCACGGCGGAGCTCTCGTACCGGATCGCCGACGCCCAGCCACACGCCCTTCGATCCCTCGTTGACCCGGGGACCGGTGTAGTCCAGAGTATCCATCGCCACATTGGCGAAGATGAACAGATCGGTTTCGGGCCGAGTACGAGCCAGGACATGCTCGAGAGTTGCACGAAAGTCGCGCAAGTCGACATGCTGGTCGGTGAGGAGCAGGAACTTGGTCAACGACAGCTGGCCTTCGCCGAGGATCCTGAAGGCACTGGCCATCACCTCGCGTTTGTACCGCTGCCGCACGACCGCAGCGGCCAGTGAGTGATACCCGGTTTCGCCGTACGACCACAGATCGACGACCGCCGGCATGACGAGAGGAAAGAGGGGCGCCAGCAAATCCTGCAACAGGTCACCGATGAAGAAATCTTCTTGACGAGGCTTGCCGACCACGGTTGCGGGGAATATCGCGTCCTTGCGATGAGCTATCCACTCGACCTCGAAAACCGGGTAGTCGTGCTGCAGAGAGTAGTAGCCATAGTGGTCACCAAATGGCCCTTCGGGGCGTCGCACATGCGGCGGTACGCTCCCACTGAGCGCAAACTCCGCGTAAGACACCAGCGGATGCGTTCCCGGTCCTTCACACACATCGAGCCGCCGTCCCGCAATCAGTGAAGCTAACAGCAGCTCCGGTACGTTCTCAGGCAGCGGAGCGATGGCCGCGAGTATCAGCGCCGGTGGTCCACCCAGGAATACCGTGACATCCAGGGATTCGCCCCGCATCTCGGCTACGTGATGGTGAAAACCGCCGCCCTTGCCGATCTGCCAGTGCATGCCGGTGGTCGAGGGACCGTGCACCTGCAAGCGATACATGCCCAGATTGGGCGGGCCGCCGCTGGGATGCTCGGTATACACAAGAGGCAGGGTAAGGAAAGGTCCACCATCCTCGGGCCACGTGGTCAGGGCCGGCAGCCGGTCAAGGCGTGCTTCGCGCGACAGCACCTCTCGCACCGGGCCTCGAGTCCGGTGGCGAATACCGACTCGCAGCAGTGCTCCCAGCAGATCGCGCGCCCCCCACAGGGCGCGGGTCGATGGGGGCATGAGCTCCTCTGGAAGGTCAGCCAGGCGTTCGACGATGTTGAAGGCCTTGTCGCCGAAGGCAAGCTGCGCACGTTGGCGGGTACCGAAGAGATTCGTCACTAACCGGAAATCGGAGCCGCGCACCTTGTTGAACAGAAGCGCTGGTCCTCCGGCGGCGATCACCCGACGATGGATCTCGGCGACCTCGAGATGGGGATCGACTTCGACGTCGACTTCCACCAGGTCGCCATCGCGACGCAAGGCTTCGATAAGCTGCCGAAGATCTCGAAACGACCTCGCTGACACGACTGCCTCCGGCCCTCTCCGATGCTCTTCAGTCAGTGAGACCGGCCTTGCCGCGGCGACGCAACGAGCACGGGTCGGCCCGCGGCGATGGCTTGCTGGACCTGAGTGTAAAGCCGCAGAACCGCTCCGCGGGAGATCTTTGCACCTGGCCCGCGCGCCTCGACGCGATCGAGGGTGGCCCAGGCCAGTTTGACGGGCAAAGCGGTGAACGCCACGACGCCGTCTGGCCCACCCGCCTGCTGAACTGTCAGCACATACTCGGTCGCCACTTCCAAGTCGCGGCGGGCCAGAGCGAAAACGGCGGCGCGATCAATAGTTCGTGAAACGTAGTTTCTCCCTTCGACGGCATCACCGGCCGAGTCCTTGAGAATGTTGACGAGCTGAAGTCCTTCACCGAACGCCGCAGCCCGCTGCCGCAATCTCGCACCGACATCGACAAGCTCCGGACTGCCGAGAAGGAAGAGATCAGTGAGCATCTCGCCGACGATGCCGGCGACTGCATAGCAGTAGGCGCGAAGATCTTTCATTCCCCCCAGCCGCAAGACGCCGCTGGGGTCCGTCTGGCGAACGAATCGCGCCATCAGAGCCGTGGTGCGGATCGTGTGCGTCCCAATGCACTTTCGAGATCCCTGGCGCAAGGCGAGCCACGACATGACGACGCCAGGCGTCGCCGCCAGGAGCTCCAGGTAACCCGCGTGCTCGGTCGGTGGGTCTCTCGTCCAGCGAGCCGCCGGACAGTGTGCGAGATTCCCTGCGGGATCTGTCAGCAGCGCCTCGAACTCTGCCAGCGCTTCCAGCTGCCGCGATTGATCCCACACCGCCCCGGCGTCTTCGAACGTGTCGGCAATGCGAAATAAGAGATAGGCAATCGTGACTTCGCGACGCATGGTCGACGGCAGCTCGGGAATCGCCAGAGCAAAAGTACGGCTGCTCTTGACCAGAAGGTCCTGCAGTTGGTCGTCGCTCAGCTCCGTAGCTTCAGTAAAGGACATCGGAACAGGATTCATCTCTCTCCCGAGGGACACCCGGCACGCCTCCGATCCTACGGCATGGCGGCGAAGTGATGAAGCTCACTCGTTCGCCACTGCGCGCACCAGCGTCCCGGGCGGGATCTCCCCTTCCAAAGACCGGCGCAGAAGACCGGGCACTCGGCCGTCCGCTATGAACGAGGGAACACCCAGCCGTGCGATCTCAATCGCGGTCTCCACACGGTGGCGCATACCCCCGGTCACGTCGACGCCCGAAGCACCGCCGACTGCGGACGGCAGATCGCGGCAGGCCGCATCGAGCTCACCCAGCACCCGAGCTTCGGAATCGAGCACGCCCTCCGTCTCGCCCAGCCACAGCACGTTCACAACCGGGCGATTTGCGGCCAGGAAATGTCGCACCAGGGTCAGGAACAGGGTCTCGGTCGAAAGTATCGTCGCCCCCCGCTCTCGATCGGCAACGACGTCACCGTAGACGACGGGAAGCAATCCCGCTCTGAGTACCAGCTCGGGCAAATCACCGGCCACCAGCTCGGCCCTCCCGCCGGTGGCAGCAAAGGCGCTTCCCGGAACGATGGAGAAGGGGCTGACGCCGGCCGCGAGCAGCGCCGACACAACGTGGCGGTGGAGCCGGGCGGCCGCGTCCTGAGTTGCTGCGACGGCGTCCGGCTGCGCCTCTCGAGACGGATCGAAACCGTACTGCCGGGCGGCGGCGTGGCCGAACGATCCACTGCCGTGACCGAGGATGATGCCACCACCGCGACTCGCACTTCCCTCCCGCAGCTCAACCGCCAGGCGATCCAGAGCGTCGCGTCGAACGCTGCCCGGCTGCGCCTTGTCGGTGATCAGGCTTCCTCCGAGTTTGACGAGGATCACGGATGACGGTGGCGCGTCAGACAAGATGATCCTCCGTCAGAAACGGTCCGTTGCCGACTCGGTCGACGATCACCGATTCGACTTCGTTGAGCTCTCGCAGAGCCGCGGCGACCCCGACCTCCTCGTCGCTCGGACAGATCACGTGAACGTTGGGTCCGGCGTCGATCGTGGCGTAGGCGGCCAAGCCGCCCTCGCGCAGCCGGCGAACGCTCCTGAGCACTGCGATCGTGCCCGCAGTCCAGTAGAAGATCGGTGGCCGCGATGACATGGCAATGAGGTGGAGTTCGAGCGCCTCCTCCTCGAGGATGGATCCGAGGTCTCCGATATCGCGCTCGGCGATGGCCGCACGCACGCGACGCAGCTTCTCCCCGAGCCTCTCCAGCCGCCTGGCGAAGAACTGGCTCCCGGGTGCCCGCCGATGCCCCTCCCGGGACGACACTTCCTTGGGAGCCGAGCTCACGACCGCCACTACGTCGCTCAGTGCCCAATGTGATGCTTCCGCCAATTGGCGGGCGCTACCCTCCCCTTTGTCGTCAGGCCATTCCACATAGCCGCCAAAAGCTGATCGGGCAGCCGAGCCGGAACCGCTTGAGCGAGCAAGTATCGATAGCTCCCGGCTCTTGAGCGGGCGGCCCAGTGCGGCCGCGGCCGCGAGTGTGAGAGCGGCGAAGCCGGAGGCCGAGGAGGCCAGTCCTGCTCCGGTCGGGAAGCTGTTCTCGGTCGCGACCCGGAACGTCCCCCTGATGCCGGCCCACGTCTTGAGCCGCAACAAATGACGCTCGATGCCGCGCGAAAAACCCGGCGGAGCAGGCGCCAGGATACCGTCCGTGCGGACGAGAACCTCGAGCTCTCCCGGACCTTCGGGCAAGAGCTCGACCGTGCAGCGAGAGACACAGGCCGTGAGCGTCATCGATATCGACGCGTTGTAGGGCAGAGTCTGGTCACTGTCGCGAATGCCCCAGTACTTGATGAAGGCGATGTTCGCGGGCGCGACTGCCGTAGCCTTGTCGCTCATACGGCCGCCTCGATCGACAGACCTTCCGCCCCGATGGGCGCTCTCACCGCTGAATAGCCGCTCAGAATCTCGTCCACTCGACTCTTCACCTCCGGGCGCCGGTAGACCAGAAGACAGCCGGCCCGCTCACCCGAGAGCGCTCCGGCACCCGAGATTTTGGCAGCGGCGCCGAGCTCGGCAAGGCGCCGGAGAACATGAGAGACCGGAACTGGCACGACTCCCAGCGTCTCGAGGCAGGACTGATAGTCGGCAATCACCTGCTGCAGGACCGCGGCGTCGGGCCGCGTGTCCTCTAGAAGTCGCTGAAACCTCCCCACATCTTGTCCCATTCTGTCGAGCATCCGCTGAAATCTCTCAGGTGACGCGTCCTTGTGCCGACGCACCGCAGCGACGACTTCACCTGTGGTCTCTGCCGGGCTCCCGGTGTCGTAGATCGCCAGATCACGTCGCGCCCAATCACCGACGTCGACTGGGGTTGCAGCCATTTGCGAATCCAGAAGAACGACGCCCCCGCGTAGCACGGTCTCGTGGTCTATGCCGGATGGGTGCCCATGCTGCCGGCGCTCGACATCCATCGCCAACCTGGCGACTCGGGCCGCCTCCGCTTCCCCGGCGAGAAGTCGCAGCGCCGCAGCCACGACGGCCACAGCCACAGCCGCCGAGCTGCCAAAGCCCGAGCCCACCGGCAGATTCGACTCGACCGCGACTCGCAGGAACGGCGGCGACTCGAGGGCGAGATCTGCCAGGACTTCGCCCAACGCGATTTTCACGACGTGCGCCGGATCTTCACCACGCACGGCCGTGAAATCCGACGCCGCGTCGAGATCGAACCGCTCCCAGGCCACTCGCTTCTCTTCTCGATAGGCGGTGATCTCTCGCCACGAACAGCGGTGATGGTAGCCCAGACTCCCGAGAATCAACTCGACCGAGCTTCCACCGATTGCCATGTCGACCCGCACTCGGAGTCCGAGCGCCGCCACCAAAGCAGGCTTCCCGTAGACTGCAGCATGCTCACCCATGAGGATGATCTTGCCGGGCGCCGAAGCGTGAACTGAAGGAATCATGGACGTCGAGGATTTCGCCTACGGATGTCGTCCCGCGCGGCTGACTCGATCCTCTAGCCTGCCCCCGGCAGCGGACCGCGACCGAGGCGCTCGTGCGCACTTGCCAGGTCGCCCGAGGTAAACGCGGCCAAAAGCGAGAGCTCCCCGGCAAGCACGGTGGCACCCAGGATCTCAGCCAGTCGCATGGCGGCTCCGCCTGACCGCTCGGTTGGTCGGTGGACCCCGAGCAGTGCCAATGCCTCCTGTTGCGTGTCGAGAGCCGTGCCACCGCCCACCGCGCCAAGCGGAAGATCCGGCAAAAAGACCGAGGCGATGACGCCCCCCTCCCCCCGGGGCTCGACGCAAGTCACGCCCATGGAGCCCTCGGCCACCTGCGCCACATCCTGCCCCGTAGCGATGAAAAACGCAGCCAGAACGTTGGCGAAATGAGCATTGAAGCCCATCGATCCAGCCGCAATAGAGCCCAGGAGGTTCTTTCTGTACTGAACTTCAACCAGCTCACTTGCTGTCGTCTTGAGACAGTCCTCGAGGATCCTCTTCTCGAGCACTACCTCGGCATGAACCCTCTTGCCTCGACCTTCGAGAAAATTGACCGCCGACGGCTTCTTGTCGACGCAGAAGTTGCCCGAAAGGGCGACGCACGGCACACCCGTCGCCGGCTCGATAAGTCCGTGGACCGCCCGATCGCACGCGACAGTTGCCATATTCATGCCCATAGCGTCACCAGAGGAAAAGCGAAAGCGCAGATAGATCGAGGTGCCGAACACCTGCGGCCGGATATCGATGAGCCGCAAGTAGCTGCTCGTCTCTTCCATGACCCGACGAATCTCGGATTCGTTATCAACCACCCAATCGAGAAAGCGACTCGTGTCTTCGATACCGCTGGTCCTGAAGACTGGAGCTCGCGTGACTCCGACGTCTTCGACTCGCACCACGGCACCACCGGCATCACGGATCGCCCGACACCCTCGATTAGTGCTGGCAATAAGCGCACCTTCAGTCGTCGCCAGCGGCACAAAGATGTCTTCTTCCTCGCTCACCCACCGACCGCGGATTCTCAATGGACCGGTAATCCCTACCGGTACCTGTGCCGCGCCGATGAAGTTCTCGCAGTGCCGAGCCGCGGCCCGCTCGGCGTCGAGTGAGTAACTACCCAGCGCCGTCAACTTGACGCCCATAATCTGCTCCAGAGCCTGCCTCCGGATGCGTGCCGCCGACTCCGCTGACAGAGCATCCGGCAGCTCGTGAAAGCCTCGCCGTAGGCCAACGATCTCTCTGACCAGTGCATCCTCGTCGGGTAACTCCACGCCGGACCGCTTGCTCTTCGTCATTCGTACCGATGCCTCCTGTGGATCGCCACCTGCTGCAGCTCGGCCACGGTTCGCGCTCCGGCACAGAACATTGCTATCCGCAGCTCTCGTGTGAGCCGTCCTGCTTTGGCAACGGTGCGCTCCGCGGATTCGGCGGCGGCGGCCAGAAACGGCTGTGCCAGTCCGACCACGTCGCCACCGAGCGCAATTGCTTTGGCGACATCGATGCCGTTGCGCACGCCGCCGCTGGCAATGATCGTCAGCCCCCCTACTTCTCGCAGCTGCCGAATCGAACGCGGCGTCGCTACTCCCCACTCCGCGAACACCTCTCCAAGCTCGACTTCGTCGGACCTCTTCGCCTCGATGCGGGCCCAGCTGGTGCCGCCGAGGCCCGCCGTGTCGAGTATCGTCAGACCCGCATCACGCAAGCGACGTGCCGCCTCTGCCGAGAGCCCACACCCGATCTCCTTCACCACCACCGGGACCGGCAGGGCATCGGCGACCTTGGCCATGCGATCGACAAGATTGGAGAAATCGCATTGGCCTTCCGGCTGCAGCGCTTCCTGCAGCGGATTGAGATGAAACACGAGGGCGTCGGCCTCGACCATCTCGACGGCCGCTCTGCACTCGGCGATACCGAAGCCGTAGTTCAGCTGCACGGCGCCGAGATTGGCTAGCAACGGAATCGACGGGGCCAGCTCACGCACTTTGAAACTGTCGGCCTGAGTCGAGTCCTCCAACGCCTTTCTCTGCGATCCGACGCCGAGCGCGATCCCGGCTGCCTCGGCGGCGATCGCCAGATTCCGATTAATCCGAGTTGCCTGTTCGGTCCCCCCGGTCATGCACGAGATAAGCAACGGCGCCTGCAGGCGGCGACCGAGGAACTCCACCGATAGGTCGATGGCGGCATAGTCGATCTCTGGGAGGGCGAGATGATCGAAGAAGAATGCATCGAAGAAATTCCCGTGCAGCTGCATGCCCTCCTCGAGAGCGAGATCGATGTGCTCTGCCTTGCGGTCTCTCATGTATCAGCTTGCCTCCGCACTTCGGACCGACGGCGTCCTCACGCTTTGCGCTCCCGCAGATAGTCGATGAGACCGAAGAAGAAAGCCTTGGCTTCGGCGTTTAGATCGAGCTTCTTCAGGGCCTCCGCAGATCGCTCGAGACGCTCATGAACCATGCTCTCGATCTTTTCCCGGGCACCGACTCGCTCGACGAGTGTCCGCACGCCGCTGACCTCCTCAGCGTCGGGATCTTCCGTCTGCAGACATCGGAGAATCGTCTCGCGTTGCGCCGAGTCCGCCCTTTCCATTGCAGCCAGAATCAACAGTGTGAACTTTCCCTCGGCGAGGTCACCCCCCACCGGCTTCCCGACGAACTCTCGCTCGCCGAAG
Source organism: Acidobacteriota bacterium (assembly GCA_029863825.1). GTDB lineage: Bacteria > Acidobacteriota > Thermoanaerobaculia > Multivoradales > JAHEKO01 > JAOTUP01. The sequence goes on from JAOTUP010000027.1 coordinate 10,478, forward strand.
ACTCCCAGGAGATCATCCTGGAGCTGAAAAGCCTCGCCCATCGCAAGACCGTAGCCCGCCAGACTCTCAACGACGTGGGAGGAAGCTCCGCCCAGCAAGGCGCCGAGCTGAATCGGCCGCTCGACGCTATAGCGGCCGGACTTGAGCCGCAGGATCGACAGCAGGTCTTGTTCTTTGAGACCACCTCGGAGCGGCGCAGTCATCTCCAAGTACTGCCCTATCACCACCTCCCGGCACATCTCCGTGAAGCACCTGCTGATCTGCGCGCCATTTACTGCATCAGCCACGCCGGAGAGAAAAAGTCCGACAGCGTGGGAATGAGCCAGGTCTCCGAGGAGGATTGCAGCCGCCTCACCATGCCGCGCAGATCCATCCCTCCAGCCGCGTCGCCGATGTTCCTTCGCGAAGAGTCGATGCGCAGCCGATCCCCCGCGGCGCGTTTCGGCACGATCCATGATGTCATCGTGAATCAGTAGGTAGGTGTGCAACAGCTCGACGGCCATCTCCACGGGTAATGTGCGGTCATTCCCCAGACCGCCCACCGCCTGATAGGCGAAGTGGACCAGAGCCGGCCTCAACCGCTTGCCGCCCC
>JAOTUP010000461.1 GCA_029863825.1 Acidobacteriota bacterium
CGTTCTTCCGAGTGGCGTCGAAGCGCCCGGGTTTTCGCTACACTCACGGTGTCGAACACTGCAGAGGAGATATCAATGAGCGATTCCCCGCGACCCTCGTTCACTTACTACGGTCATGCTTCCGTGCGTGTCGACTTTCCCGACGGTCAGAGATGGCTCATCGATCCCTGGGTGCAGGGAAATCCATCCTGTCCGGAGTCTCTTCATGATCTCGAGCGCCTGGACGCGCTGCTGGTCACCCACTCGCATGCCGACCATTTTGCCGACGCGGTGAAGATCGCGAAGCGGTACGGCCCGAAGAAGATAGTTGCCAACTTCGAGATCTGCACCTGGCTCACTGCGCAGGGCGTGGGCAACGCGGCGGCGATGAATTTGGGCGGTTCGCAGGATGTTCTCGGCCATCGGGTGACGATGGTACGTGCCGACCATTCCTCCGGTCTCGACGACGACGGCGTGCACGTCGACGGTGGCAGCGCCTCCGGCTTCATCGTGCACACGGCCGAGGACTTCACGTTCTACCACGCCGGTGACACGGCGCTCTTCTCGGACATGCAGCTGATCGCCAGTCTCTATAGACCGCGTCTCGGTTTCGTGCCGATCGGCGACCTGTTCACGATGGGCCCTGCGGATGCGGCACGTGCCTGTCGCTATCTCGGCGTGGCGACGGTAGTGCCGATTCATTGGGGGACTTTTCCTGTGCTAACCGGAACGCCGGCCGAGTTCGAGAGGCAGGTCAAGGAGCGGGAGCTCGCCTGCGACGTCGTCACGCTGCAGCCGGGTGAGAGCTACTGACGAGCCAGGTACGCGCGAGCGAGGAGCCGCAGTCGCGCCGCAATGCCGAGTCCGTCCCGCCACCCGCTGCGCCGGTGTGCGATGTCATCCATCGCGAACGCCAAATAGGTCAGACTTCGGCGCCAACGGCGCGGCGCGGCCGAGAAGTCGAGGCGCGGCCGCATGTTGCCGCAAGCCTGCGGAGGCGTTTCGTCCGAAGATGTTCCCGGGGTTGCAGTTGTCCGAATCAGCAAGAGGGCCAGCAGCCGCCGTCCGAGGGCCACGACGTCGGCGGAAGCGGGATGGCCGGCCGCCGCCTCGAAGAGGGCTTCAGGAAGCGCGCTGTCGACACCTGAAGGCGTGCCGGTTACCGCGGTGCGGCGTGCAGCACTGCTGATGACCCCGAGGGCCTCGCGCGGCCAGGGGTATACGGTTTCGGCGATCGCCATGGCAACGAAGACCGGCTGTGCTGGAGGGTCGCCATCCAAAGCGCGCTCGAGATCGAACTCCCAACGATTGATCTGTGCCAGGCGCTCTCCATGCATGCCTCTTTGCAGCGCGAAGTCGAAGAGTGTGCGGGTATGCGCGACGAGAGCCTGGACACGCAGCCGCTCGTTCTTGCTCAGGGGCAGGAGGCATGGTGCGAGATCACCGAGCAGGGTGCGGCAGACCCTGGCGCACAGATCCTGCGCTCGCCGAGGGTCGGGATCATCGGCCGGCGTCCGCAGCTCGTCGACGAGTCGGCTGTGGCCACTCGCGACCAGGGCGTCGGCTCGCCAGTCGTCGTCTTCCGGCCGCTGGCCCCGGACGCGATCGACGCCGGAGACGGGGCCCGCGCCGTCGAGCGGGCGCTTCACAGCAGCCGCAGGAGCTCGCGCTGCGGCTCGGCACCGGTGATCTCGGCACCCTCGGGCGTCAGCGCGACATTGATCTCGGTACGCACGCCGAACTCGCCGGTCAAGTAGATCCCGGGCTCGATCGAAAAACCGGTCATCGCGACGAGACGTCGCTCGTCGTGAGTCTCGAGATTGTCCATATTGGCGCCCTGTCCGTGGTCCTGGATGCCGATCGAATGGCCGGTGCGGTGGATGAAGAAATCGCCGAAGCCGGCCTGGTCGATGACGCCGCGGGTTGCGTCGTCGACCTCGAAGCCGCGGACGACACGGTCAGGGTAGCGACGCCTGACGAGATCCCAGCCAGCATCCCGAGCGGCGACGGCGACGCCGAACAGTTCGGCCTGTCGGTCGCTGGCGGCTGCGGCACAAACGCCGCACCATGTGATGTCGGCGTAGATGCTCTCGGCGGGTTTCTCCTTTGCCCACAGGTCGATCAGCAAGAAGTCGCCCGGGCGGATCGGTGTGCTGCGGTCGACGCTGGGTTGGTAGTGCGGATCGGCGCTGTTCGCGTTGACGCCGACGATCGGCGGTGATTCCGTCCACAGATCGTTGCGCTCGAACTGCTCGAGGATGAACTGTTGAATCGTGTGTTCATCGCTGTTCCCGTCGCGACGCAAGGCCTCTGCCGCTTGATCGAAGGCGGCCAGCACGATGCGGTGGAGATGGACTGAGGCACGGCGGTGCGATTCGAGCTGCTGCGGCGTCCAGACGGCGGCAAAGGCCTGCACCAGCTCCGCCGACGAAGTGAGCTCGACGCCGAACCCTCGAAGCAGCTCGGCAGTCCCGGCGTCGAGTCGTGAGATGGTGGGCAA
>JAOTUP010000028.1 GCA_029863825.1 Acidobacteriota bacterium
TTGCGCTGCGCGGTGTCAACGATCCGGAATCGGTCACCGAGCACAGCTGGCACCTCGCCTTTCTCGTCTGGCTACTCGCTCCCGAGGTCCCGGGCGTCGATGCGGGCAAGGCAGTGGAGATGGCACTCCTTCACGACCTTGCCGAAGTTCGCCTCGGTGACCTGCCACTCACGGCTTCGCGCTACTTTGCTCCCGGTGCAAAGCGCCGTGCGGAGAGCCAGGCGTTTTCCGACCTTGCTGCGCCTCTCGGTCCCAGGGCGCACCGACTCTTCACCCAATACCAGGAATCGAGCACTCCTGAAGCTCGCCTCGTCAAAGCCTGTGACAAGCTCCAATTGATGTTGAAAGTCGTCGCTTACCAGACGTGGGGAACCGGCGACCTCTCCGAGTTCTGGCATCGACCGGAGAACTTTCCGCAACTCGACATCGCGCTTGTGGATGATCTGGTCTCGGAGCTCAAGAGACGCTTCGCGTCAGAGTGACGCAGATGCCGCTTCGCGGCTCTCCTCCAACAGCTCCACGAGCGCATCATCCAGGGAGCGAGTTGGACTCCATCCGAGGCTTCGCAATCGACGTCCGTCAGCGCTGAACAGGGGCGCATCCGCAGGTCTCATCCTGCGCTCGTCCTCCTCTACGCGAACCTCTACTGCAGCCAGTCCGAGAAGCCGATCCAGCGCGTCGCGCATCGAGGTGACTTCGCCGCTGCCGATGTTGTACACGTTCTCGGACCCTTTACCGGCGCTGAGGAGAAGCATTGCATCGATCGCGTCCTCGACATGGACGAAGTCACGCCTGGCGCTCAGATTCCCGACCTTCATGGTGCCACCGCCGGAGCGTTCCAGCTCGGCCAGCTGCTCGGCGAAACTGGGCAGCGCGAAACGACGCGACTGCCCGCGGCCGACAAGCGTGAACAACCTCATGACGGTTCCGCCTGCAGCCAGCACCAGCCGCTCCGCCGCCGCCTTCGTCAGCGCGTAGGGGTTGACCGGCGACGGAAGTCTGTCCTCCGTGAGGGGCTGCTCTTCCTCGGGAACTACGCCGTACACCTCGGCACTCGAGGCGAGGAGTACTCTGACGTCGGGAAACCTCCGCAGCAGATTCTCGGTCGCCAGCACGTTGACTCGGAAGTAGTCTCCCGGTGCTTCCCAGGAGGCGCCGACGCTGGCGCGGCCCGCCAAGTGGATGATGAGCTCCGGCGACACATGCCCTGTGGCGGCCTCGAGAGCCGCGGCGTCGACCAGATCGACGCCGAGAGATCTCGTATCGCCGGAGATCACTTTGTCTTTCGAGATCCCGGTGACCTGGTCGCCACGCGCCAAGAGCCGTCTGCCCAGGCGCCTGCCGATAAACCCCGAGGCGCCGGTAAGAAGAACGTGCACGTCTCAGAGCCGCTCGCTGTCGCCGTGGCCCATGTCGAAGAACGTCCCGATGTTCTTGAGCGAGACAGCAAAGCGGATGTCACGAAACCGCGTCGAACCGGTCATCCGTTGCTGAAACTCCAAACGCAGACCGAAGCACTGCGAGGTGTAGTACAGAATGTGCCGCTGCTGCTGCATCAGTCGATCGACGAAGTCATAGTTGAGCTGATTCTGCATTCGCAGGCGACTGCGCACCAACGTAATATCGGTACCGAGGCGACCTTGATGGCTGCGCTTCTCACCAGACTCCGAATCGACTTGATTCACCCAGCTCAAACTCACCGCATGATCACCGAATCGAGTACTGCCGAGAAGCGATGTCTGGTCGAATCGATTGAAAAGAGTGCTGTAACGGCTCCTGACTTCGAGCGAGAATCGCTGATTCGGCACCAGCCTCAGAAGCGCGCTCATCGGCCCGTCCGTTGTCGACAGCGTCTTGTCTCTCGACTGCTGGAACGGCTGCTCATTCCGCAAACTGAACAGCTGTCCGATCTCGAGAGACAGAATCTCGCGCGCACCTCCACCGAGCTCCTCGTCCACAGGCTTGGCCAGAACGCGATTGACTAGGGAGATTCCGTAGATCGTGCTGTCGCGCAAAGCGTCAATCTCGTCGAAAAGGGGGACGAGATCCTGCTCGTCGAATTCGCCGATATAGCTGTACGCCCACCGGGGCTCGATGATGTGCTTGAACTTGCCGAAGGAACCGATCTTCTTCTCGAAGATGCGGGAAAACGAAGGCCCGACGATATCGGCCCGGCCGACCGGAAACACTCGACTCAGACTCTCGCCTCTGAAACCCTGACCATCATCCGTCAGGCTGTCGGAATACCAGGTTGCTCGACCCGAGCCCGAGAGGGTGACCGATAACCACGGCAAATAGCTCAAAGGAACGGTCAGGGTGGGAAGGAGATCGGCTCGCCCGTAGCTTGCTTCGAGTGTGTCTGTCCGAGCGATCTGGAGCAGATTGGTAGAGCTCAGCAGCTCGAAATAGATTGGCAGTCTCCCCAACTGGACGGGCCGCAGGCGATACTCGATCTCCGGAAGTTGGCGCTGCGTCACCCGGACGCCCTTGCGTATGAACGTTTCCCGCTCGTCGGCCATGATGTTCAAGGAGTGGGAGCCCCAGTTGCCGGTGATGAAGCCATTGGAATACAAGCTGCGAATCGAGATGTCGTTGAAGCTGCGCTCGAAATCCTGGAAAAAGTCGAAATCCGAGAAGTCACGGTATGCGACTTGTGCTCGCATGTTGAACGGCAGGCGCTCACTGGAGTGCCTCCAGGATGCTTTCCAACGGGTCTTGTCCACGACCGGGTCGTCGATGGCGTAAGCCTGCAGCAGGCCGCTCGTCGTGTGGGACGGACGGTAGCGGAACTCGGTCCCCAACCCGAAATAGTCTTTGCCGTAGAGATCGGCGAAAAGCGTTGCATCGTAACTGGCGCCGAGAGTCTGGAAGTAGGCAAGACCGAACGTGGATCCTCGACTGCTCGAATAGCCGAAATTCGGAAACAGGAGCCCGGAGGCTCTGCCTCGTTTCGCCGGAAACAGCATGTATGGACTGTAGAAGACCGGGAGTTTCTTCATCCGCAGCCGACTGTTGCGGACACGTGCAAAGCCCTCGAGGTCGATCTTTGCCTGTCCTAACTTGAAACTCCAGTCCGGGGTCTTGTCCTCGGAGCACGACGTGATCGTCCCGTCCCGAACCGTATAGACATCGTCGCTGACCTTGGCTATCTCAGCGCCCGTGAAGTAGATATCCGGATCGACAAAGGCCCGACCTTCATAGACCGTTCCCGTCTTGGCCTCAAGGTCGAACTCCAATCGTTCGCCGGTCAACCGCCGAGGCCCTTCGTCGAGAATCACGTTGCCCTCGGCGACCAGAACTTTCGTCCCAAGATCGACAGAGATGGTCTCGGCCAGGAGTCTCAGACTCTGAAACTGAAACTCGACGGCGTCTGACGCGACAACGAGATCGCGGCGCACGTACTCCAGCGTTCCCGCCGTCCCGGTTGCAATGCCGCCGCCGCTCTCTGCGGTGAAAGGCACCTCGAAACTGATTCGATCAACTGTCTCGAGCTGGTCGACAGCAACGCCCTGCTGTTCCTCCCGAGTCGCCTCGGCATTCTGGGACTCCTCTCCTTGTGCCAATGCCGCCGGCAAACCACTGAGTACGAGACAGACTGCCCAGAGGAGCGCCACACCCGGCCACTTCACGTCAGATTCTCCACCAGAAGGGCAGTTGCTTCACCGCCGCCGACACAAATGGTGGCGCATCCCGGACGAGCGCCTGACGCGCCCAGACTGGAGTCCTGGCGGTGCCGAGAATGACCACGTCTTGCATCGCTCCTCTCTCTGTCTGTCCTGCGAAAAAGGGTCGTTTTCGGAATTCGTCCGCCATTCCTCCGGTTGGCTTCCATGTTGCTCGAACCCGAAGATCGTAGCACAGGCATAACGCGCTCCGGAGCGGTTGACACGGGCCTCCTCCGAAGGCGAGAGTAGCTCCGCACGATGAAAGTAATGGCCATAGATTTCGGTGAGCGGCGCGTCGGGTTGGCCATCTCCGACCCCGCTGGCCTCATTGCCTTACCCCTGAAGACGATCGCTCGCGAGAGCGATCGCCAGCTCATCCGCGAACTCGCCGCACTCGCGGCGGCCGAGGGTGTGGAGCTCATCGTCATCGGTGAGCCGCGACGACTGGACGGCTCTCGAGGCCAGTCTGCGGAGAGAGTCGGGTCCTTTGCCAGAAAGCTGGAGGGCGTCACCCATCTTCCGTACCGGCTCATAGACGAAAGTCTGACGAGTCGCCAAGCCGAACAACGACTCCGAACCGCCGGGTTGAATCCGCTGAAAGATCCCGACAAGGTGGACGCCGTAGCGGCCCAGATTCTTCTTGCAGAGGTACTCGACCAATCGCACGAGTCCGACGAATGATGCGTCGACTCCAGTTTGCGCTCATTCTTCTGGTTCTTCTTTCCGTGACGGCATCGGCAGTCGCGCTCCGCTGGAGTTGGAACCAATTGAACACCCCGTTCAAGTCCTACGCCCACGTCGAGCGAATCGTCGTCATCGAGGCGGGGATGAGTGGAGAGAAGATCCTCCGCAAGCTGGCCTCCGAGGGGGTCATACCTGACACGCGTCTCAGCCACCTCTATCTTCGGTACGTCCTTTCCGATCAATCCCTCAAAGCTGGCGAGTACCGCTTTCAAGGTCCGTTGACTCCGCTCGAAGTGCTCGACAAGATCCTTGCCGGGCGGGTCTTGACCCGTAACGTCACGATCCTCGAGGGGCTGACGCTGGAAGAGACCGCAGAGCGGCTCGCCGAAGAAGGCTTCGGAACCGTGGACGCATTCCTCGCCGCGATGCGCTCACCGTCCCTGATTGCCGACCTGGATGCCGAGGCCGAAACGCTAGAGGGGTACCTATTTCCCGACACCTATGCCTTTGCCTCCGGCACCACCGAGTCCGCCCTTGTCGAGGCGCTCGTGGCGAACGCCCGCAAGAAAATCCGCCGGGTCACCGCAGGATCTCGGCGCGATTCCGAGCGCCAATTCAGCCTGAGACGCATCGTCACCCTGGCATCCATTGTCGAGAAGGAGGCCCTGATCGACCACGAGCGTCCGGTGATTGCCGGCGTGTACGCCAATCGCCTCGAGAAAGGCATCGGCCTCTATGCGGACCCCACCGTCATCTATGCCCTGAAGCGACTGGGGACGTGGGACGGCAACCTGCGGCGGCCCGACCTCCAAATCGACTCTCCCTACAACACATACCGGTATTCAGGGCTGCCGCCCGGGCCAATCTGTTCGCCGGGCCTAGCCAGTCTTGAAGCTGCGGCCCGGCCCGCTGATGTGCCGTATCTGTACTTCGTGAGCCGCAACGACGGCACTCACGTCTTCGCCAAGACTCTGGCGGAACACAATCACAACGTCCATCTGTGGCAGAAGAAATACTGGCAGGATCGATGGTCGCGAGAACGGAAAGTGGAAGACTCCACTGACAGCCCTCGTCCTCTCCGGTAACAAAGGGCTTCACCGGAAGTCCGAGAGCGCGTCGGACCCGAGAGCGGTGAGGAGCCCAGATGAATTCGCACCAGCGGTTTGCCGATTACATCCTCTTCGAACGCATCGCAAGCACTTCGTTTGGTGACTGTTTCCGCGCCGGATTCCCCGTCGGCAGAGTTGTCGATCATCATGTCCTGCTGCAGATCTTCAACGGCGCGTCGCTCGACAGCGACCAATTCTGGCAGCTTGTGGCCGATCGAAGATCACTTCTCGAATCGCTCCATGACCCCTACCTCGGCGAGTGTCTCGCCTTCGACTGTATTGGCGACACGCCGTTCGCTGTCTATTCGTTTGCTCCAAGCGCCTCGCTCAGACCCCTGTTCTCCGCCGTACGAGAGAAAGAGATCCCGGTTCCAGTGGACCAGGCGCTCCTCGTCGTCGATAGAGCCGCGCTCGGGCTGACGGGCGCGCATCGAATACAGCACCGCGGACGACCGGTACTCCACGGCTTCCTTGTGCCGGATCTCATTCGACTATCGGGCGAAGGCGCGGTCCGCGTCCTCGGCATCGAAGCGGCGCCGGGACTGCGTAGCCAGCTCGCTGCGCATCCGGCCTGTGCCGGCTATCTCGCTCCGGAAGTCCGAGCCGGTGAGCCCCCGTCCGCCTGCGATGACGTCTTCTCCCTCGGCTCGATTCTCTTCCAACTGCTTTCAGGGACACCGATTCCCACGAAGATCCCGACGTCGATGCCGGACATCCTCGAATCGGCCACCCTGGCAGCGACTGATGAGCTCCTGCCGTCGGCCCTTCGTGCCTTGCTTGCCGCAAGCCTCGCTCCGCGCGACAAACGCATTCACGACGTCATCAGCTGGCAGCAGGAGCTGGGAGCGATCATCCTCGACGGTGGGCACACTCCCACCACCTTCAACCTCTCTCTGCTCATGCACACCGTGTTCGGTCAGGAGCTGGCGGAAGAGCAAGCGAGCATGGACCGCGAGCTGGCTCTACGACTGCCACCTTCGTCTCCGACTCGAGTCGAGACCGTCGTTACCCCGACACCTGAGACCCGGCCGACATCGGCGACACCATATGAAGAAACGCTCACCGAAAAGGCGCTTCCGAACGGTGGGTTTCGCCATTCCTTCACCGGTGGCTTTCTCGTCTCGTTCCTTGCAGCAGCGATTCTCTTCAGCCTGTACTTTCTTTTCCGCGCTCCGCTTGACGCGACCGCCGAAGCTTCCCTGCCGACTTCACGACCGATCGCTACCTCCGCGACTCACACGTCGAACCCCGGCGAGTTCGACGATTCGCGGCAGGTGGGAGACGACGCGACGCAGACTGCCGTGGAACCCGAGGACGCACTGTCCGCAACTGCAGAGGTCACCGGCCCTCGGGCGGCGCCGCGGCCGAGCGAGTCGCGCGAGGTCGACTCCGCGGCACGCCAGACTGAAGAAGTGGAGGCTGGCCTGCGCGCCCAATACGAGCAGCGAGTGGCGGAGCTCGAGCGTCAGTTGGCCCAGGCTCGCGAACCTGCCATTCCCGACCGTACGAGCGACGCGCGGATCCCTGCCGAGGCCGGATCGGCTTCGGCCGTTGCCGACAGTGCCGCCCCGACCGTGTCAGCCGAACGAGGACCCGACCGAGCGGCAGTACAGCCGAATCGCCAGCGTCCCGAGCCCGTTCGGGACGAGAGTGCAGCCACGTCGACACCGACCTCGCAACAGCCGGCCGCACCACCAGTAGCGGAGTCGGCCTCGGCTCCTGCATCCACGTCGCCCGACCTGACGCAACAGGCCTCGTCGACCGACGAGAACTCATCTCAAATCGTCTTCGTGCCGCCGCGGCTCGAATCGTCGCCACGGCCAACATTCCCCTCTGCGGCACGGCGCATGAGAAAGACGGCCAGAGTGCAGGTGCGAGTCAGGGTCGACGCCACGGGACGTGTCCAGGAGACCGAGCTACCGGGAGCGCCCGCCGGCTTTGGCTTCGATCGTGCCGCGACTGCAGCGGCGAGACGCTCACGCTGGACGCCTGCCACCCGCGACGGAGAACCGGTCGAATCCTGGGCTCTCCTGACGATCGAGTTCCAGCTCTGAGCGGCCCGACTGCGAGGCGGCCGCGCAAGCGAACGGCTCACGCCCGGCAGTCAGGTCGCTTTCACGGCAAATGAACCGCCATACCTCGCTCGACCGCAGAGCTGTTTCCGGAGACCACTGAGCATATCGACAGCTTCTCCTTGACGCTGTCGACGCGGAGCCTCGCCACTTCGTTCATACTCTCGTCAAGGACCTCGCCGGTGTCCGGATCGCGAATGACGTCGACGCTGCCAACGACGAAGGTCTGACCGCTGGCAACGCCTTCGCGGGTTCCGCGATTGACGTAGACCTTGCCGTCCTTGGTCATCGCGACGGTCCCGGTCCACGCAATGCCGGGGAGCTCCGCAACAATCCAATCTACGGCTTCAGAGACCGCAGCCTCGATCGCCTTCCCCAAATTGTCATTCTTGAAGCCACCGACATCACCGCCCCAGTTGCTGCCCGAATAGCCAAGTGTTCCGCCCTTGCGATTCGACGACCCGACCACGCTCTTCGATGACAGAACTTGTCCTGTCGTCGAATCCACGATGTAAACGGTGGCATTGACTTCGGCCTTTTCTTTCTTGCCGCCCAGCCGGATTCCCTTGACGCGGATGCCACCGCGGCCGCCGCCCGTCTCATGCTGGACATGGGTGATGGCGCCTTTTACCAGAAGCTGCGCTGGTGTCATTTGTCCGGTCACCGCGATCTTGCCTCCTTGCGCAGTTCGACCCGAAGCCACCATGTCTTGTTCGGCCAGCGCTTCGTTGCGCATATCTGTCTCACCGAGAACAATGAATCGGCCGGTCTGATTCAGCAAGTCGGTCATCACGGTTCCCCACGCATCTCCCAAGCTCCAGCTGTAGATGTACCCGGCTTCGTTGTCGAACTTCGAAACGGACACCGTATAGCGAAGCTCGGCACTCGCCGTTCCGAGTCCCAGACCTGCCAGTAAGACTGCGAAGGCCAGCGTCAATATCGCTGTTCGGTTCATTCCCTACTCCTCCCTGTCATGAGATTTCATATCGGATTCCACGTCAAGCGACAAAAGTCTACCCCACTCCGGATACTCTTGAAACATGCTGGTTCTCGAGGAAGACGCGACATTGCTCTTGATCACCCAGGTGGATCACGCCCACCTCGCCCGTGACTTGCTGTCTCTGTGGATCGCAGACGGCCTGCCAATGAACCCGCGGCGGGATGAGATTCTGACCGCCGCCGCCGAGCACGACAACGGCTGGCGAGAGCTGGATGCGGCACCCCCACTCGAGCCGTCTCGCAGCTGGCCCTACGACTTTCGGCAGCTGCCTCCCACCGACCGACGACGAGTCTGGAAAGCCAGTGTCAAACGTTCCGGTGTCAGCCGGTGGAGTGCGCTGCTCATCCAGCATCACGCCCGGTCCTTGCTCGCCGAGCATCGGTCCGATCCGGCGTGGAAAGATCTCTTTGTCTGGCTCGACGAGCGACGGGCCGAGAACGAGGAGCACTGCTCCCACCTTCTCCCAGAGCTGGAGGCCGACTACTCGTTTCTGTCGCTGTCGGACACTCTGTCTCTGGGTGCCTGCGGCGCCTGGGGGTCACGTCGACTTCCGTGGCAGGATTACGACATCGCCGTTACGCTGGGGCGCCTCGTCTTTCAGCCTTTCCCCTTCGCCGGATCCCTGCAGCTGCGGGTCGCCTACCGCCGGATCAGCAAGCGGGACTACAGAGGCGGAGCAGACCTCGGGGCCGAACTCGCGTCTGCCCACTGGCAGTATCTTCCGGTAAGAGTCGAACCGGCAACGAGCCCATGATAGCCTTTTCGGGATGTCGGGATTGTCAAAAACGACGCCTCCACCGGCCCCCGAGCCCGTCCGACTCCTGCTTCCCTCGGCCCTGGGCGCGCTTGGAATCGAGATTGTCGACGAGACCCTGACTCGTGTTGTTATCGTGCCGAGGGGCCGCGAGCGCAGTCGATTTCGACCCTTCGCCAAGCTCAAGCGATCCGAGCGCAGCGATTTTCTGGATGAAATCCTCGGCCGCTTTTCCGAGTTTCTCGCCGGAGCGAGACGAAATCTGGATATTCCGTACGATCTCGGTCCGTCCGGTCTGACGGGATTCGACAAGAGAATCCTGAAGGAAACCGCGAAGATCCGCTACGCCCGCACGCGCACGTATCAACAGATCGCCGCGGCGGCAGGCAACTCAACCGCCTATCGCCAGGTGTTGTCGATACTGTTGGCGAATCCGCTGCCTCTCGTCATTCCGTGTCATCGCGTCGTGACCGTCAAATCCGGGCCCGGCAGCTGGATCGGAGGGACGAAGAAGAAGGCCCGCCTCCTCAAGATGGAGCAACGGGGCCTGGCTGTTTGACCCTGACTTGAGGACAGCTTCAGCGCGTCCTTACCCACGTTCGAGGATTACGGCGATCTTCGCCTCTTCGTCTGCATTGACCGTCAGCTCCAGCCGCTCTGCGCGATAGCCGGGACGCACGACCTCGAGGGTATGCGTTCCTTCTTGTACAAGAAGGCCGGAATGAAGGGCTGAAAGCTCTTTGCCCGTGCCCAGGAATCGACCATCGAGATAGACCGACGCGTCCGCCGGCTCGACTGCCAGGTGAAGCCGGCCGGGCTCCACACTCTGCCGGTTCTCGGAACTCCGGGCGCGCCGCTCGTCGCTTTGGCTTCCGATATCCTGCCCTTTTCGCGCCATCTTCTCAGGTGCGATCGACTCTCCCGGCTGCAGCCGAAGATTCAGTTTCACAACTGTTCCCTGCAGAATGCGAACTTCTCGGACGTCGGTGGCGAATCCAGGATGATAAAACACCAGCTCGTGGCGCCCGCGCTCGAGCCACAAATAGCCGGGGAAGCCGTCGAACTTTCCGCTCCGGCCTATCAGTTGCCCGTCCACCCAAACCTCGGCCTTCTTCGGTTTGACGTTCAGGTCCACAGCGCCCAGCCGCACGTCCCCGTATTCATGCGAATACGGACCGTAATAGAGCGTCGGGAAGACCGGATAGTACGGATACGGGTAATAGTTGTGGTAGTAGCCCCACGGATACACACCGAAGAATGCGCCCCACGAACCGCGAGAGTAACCACCACCGTAGTGGTGACGGCGACTCGGTGAGCTGCTGCTCCGCGAGCTACGGTTCGCGGTCCCCTTGGCCGTCGATCCCCCACTTCGCGTCACCTGCGCCCCTCTATTGGAACTTCCGGCCGACGCAGAGCTCGAGCCTGACGTTTGCGTCCTGACCTCCGTTCGCGAAACGGAAGCTTGTGGTGTATCGCTCTGACTCTCCTCCGCCGCATCCAGGGGGACGGTGAAGACAACAAGCATCAGAACGGCTGCCATGCTCGCCAGCAGATCTCTGACAACAACGTCGCGAGTCGAGTATTTCATGGTCGTCACTCCTTCTTCGCCCCCGGGCGCCAGCCTTCTTGGTCGGCCTTCTCGGTCGCCCGAGTATGTGTCCATTGT
>JAOTUP010000462.1 GCA_029863825.1 Acidobacteriota bacterium
CCGCGCCTGGTAGTCATCGTCGGCTCGGGCGGCGTCGGCAAGACGACACTGGCTGCTGCTCTCGGCCTGGGCATGGCCCGCGAGGGAAGCGACACCCTGGTCATGACGTTCGATCCCTCCTTGCGGCTCAAGGAGGCCCTGGGTGTGGAGGCGTCAGCGACGGAGGCAGAAGCTATCGTGGATGCGGGGACTCCCGGCCGCCTGTCGGCGAGTCTTCTCGATCCGCGATCGACCTTCGATCGGCTCATCCGTCGCTACGCTCCCGACGCCGCGGCGCGCGACCGCATCCTGAACAACCGCTACTACCAGCATCTCGCGGGGAGTCTGGCCGGCATACTCGAGTACATGGCGGTCGAGCGGCTGTACGAGGCGGCAACCGAGTCGCCGGAGCGGAGAATCGTCCTCGACACGCCGCCGACTCGCCAGGCCCTGGACTTTCTCGAGGCGCCGGAGCGGATTGTCGGTTTTCTGGATAGCGGAGCACTCAGAATCGCCCTCAAGAACTGGTTCGACGACGAGGGTCGGCTTCGCCCCACGTCCTATTTGGGACCCATCGGTCGCCGTCTCGACAGGTTTTTGGACGAGCTCATCGGGCTCGATCTGCTGCGCGACATGGCCGAGTTCTTTCAGGCCTTCGGCCCTTTGTTCGCCGGATTCAGGCAGCGGGCTTTGGAAGTTGAACGGCTTCTGCGCTCGCCGGAGACGCAGTTCATGCTCGTCAGCGGACCGGGGGAAGAGCGGGTCCCGGACACGATCTTCTTTGCCCGGCGGCTCGGCGAGGCGGGCCTGCGCCTCGGACCGGTCGTCGTCAATCGCGTTCATCCCAGCGCAGAGGGCGGCGCGAGCTCGCCATCCAGAGCGGAAGCCGCGGGCCGTCAGTTGCTCGAGCGCCTTGCTGCGGCCGACCGTCGGGGAATCAAGATGCTGTCGGACCTCCTCGGCCCCGAGCGGAGCCTGGCGGTGGTCCCGCTCCTGGAGGAAGCGCCGGGCGATCTCGACTCCCTGGCTGCCCTTGCCGAGCTCCTGGAGGAGCGGCTGGAAGAGGGCGGCGCTTCGGGAGCCTTTTGCCGCACCGCGGAAAAGGCTTGACTTTTTTGCCGCACTGCGGTAAAAATCCTCCAGCGGCGCCGCATAGCGGCATACCGCTGAATCACCGGCTGTTGGCGGAGGACTTACGAAATGGTACGACTGATCAAGAGATACGAGAGCCGAAAGCTCTACGACACGGAAGAGAGCCGCTATGTTTCGCTCGAAGAAATCGGGCGTTTCGTCCGCGGCGGTCAGGAGATCAAGGTCATCGACAACGCGACGGAGGAGGATGTGACAGCGCACACGTTGACGCAGATCATCCTCGAAGGTGGTCGCAACGGGCGAACCCAGATCCCGATCGATTTCCTGCACGACATGGTGAGGATGGGCGAGAAGGCATGGTCGACTGGGATCGATCAGATGCAACAGGGCGTCGACCGGATCCTCGAGGCGTCGATGGATCGCCTGGCTCCGATCCGCCGCGCGCGCGACGAGATGACGACTCTGCGCTCGCGGTTGGAGGAGCTCGAAGGATCACTTCTCCGTCTCGAGAAGGACAGCGGCCCGGCGCGGAAGGCGACTGGCAGCAGGACGCCGGTAAAGAAGAAGGCCGCAACCAAGAAGAAGACGGCGCGCTCGAAGGCGCCGAAGTCGAAACAAGCCAAAACGACCTAAACGTCGGGCAACGAGACCCGACTCAATAAGGAGAATGAAAGTGGCGAAGAAGAAAGTGGCATTGCAGGACGACGTACTGGAGTCAGCGCAGAAGATCTGGCTGGCCGGCCTCGGCGCGGTGGCAATGGCGGAAGAGGAAGGCAGCAAGTTCTTCAAGAACCTGGTCAAGAAGGGCGAGGGTTTCGAGCGTCGAAGCAAGAAGCAGCTCGAGAAGGTTCAGGGCTCGGTGGAGGGTCAGTTCGAAGATGTGCGTGAGCGGGCCGAGACGACCTTCAGCAAGCTCGGCCGGTCCTTCGATGACAAGGTTGCCGGGGCTCTGCAGCGTCTCGGGGTTCCGAGTCGCATGGAGATCCAGAAGCTCACGAAGCGGGTCGAGACACTGACTCAGAAAGTCGACCAGCTGAAGAAGCCTGCGACTCGCAAGACGGCGACTCGCAAGCCGGCGACTCGCACACGTAAGACCGCCTGAGAGTCGGCGGCATGAGGACGGTGGGTAAGCCGGCCGGGCCAGGTACAGGCAAGATAGGCCTGGCCATGGCCGGCGGGGGACTGGAGGGCGCGATCTACGAGATCGGCGCCCTCCGGGCGCTCGACGAGGTTCTCGAGGGCCTCGACTTCAATCACCTTCACGTCTACGTCGGGGTCAGTGCGGGGGCGTTCTTGGCCGCCAATCTGGCCAACGACCTGACGACCAAACAGATGTGCCGGGCGATCGTCAAGCACGAGCCCGGCGAGCACCCGTTCGTCGCTGAGACGTTCC
>JAOTUP010000464.1 GCA_029863825.1 Acidobacteriota bacterium
GTCGACGAGGCCTTGTCTGTAGGTGACGCGTATTTTCAGCACAAATGCATCCGGCGAATTCGCGAGTTCAAGGAGCTCGGCACGACGATGCTGTTCGTGTCTCACGATCCGGCGGCGGTCAAGACGTTATGCGACCGGGCTCTCCTTCTCGACCAGGGTCGGCTGGTTCGCCAGGGTGCTGCCGAGGCCATTCTCGACTACTACAACGCGATGATTGCCAAGCGTGAAAAGGATGCGTCGGTCGAGCAGGTGACCGTCAGTGGAAAGCGTTTGCGCACGCGCTCGGGCGATGGCAAGGTGACGATCCTCGGTGTAACGATGAGCGATGAGGAGGATGCCGAATCGCACTCGTTCACCAACGGGGAGAAAGCGAGAATTCGCTGCCGCTTTCGCTTCGAGAAAGATCTTCCCGAGTACACCGTCGGTATCCTTATGCGGGATCGCTTGGGTAACGACGTCTTCGGCTCGAACACCTTCTATCTCGGTCTTTCGCCGGAGCCAGGCGTTGCCGGGCAGGAGACTGAGGCAGTCTTCGATCTGACCCTCAACCTCGGCTACGGACACTACTCGCTAACCGTAGCCGTTCACTCGCCCACCGGACACATGGATCACAACCACGATTGGATCGACAATGTTCTTTCTTTCCAGGTTATACCCGGCGATCGCTACCGCTTCGCCGGTGTCGCCGAGCTGCCAGTGAGGGCGAGAATCCTGTCTCGATGACAGACGCGAGCGCACGGCAGGAGTGCTCATCAACAGGGGGAATTGGGAATGGCGAAATCGGAAAAAGGTCTCAACGTCAAGATCGGCGACGAAGAGCTCAAGGGGCGATATACCAATCTGCTACGAGTGACGCACACGCGTGAGGAGTTCATCCTCGACTTCCTGAATGCCGTGCCGCCACAGGCGATTGCCACGGCGCGGATCATCACGTCACCGGGGCACATGAAGAGGATCGTTCGGGCGC
The DNA here is from genome assembly GCA_029863825.1 of Acidobacteriota bacterium. GTDB lineage: Bacteria > Acidobacteriota > Thermoanaerobaculia > Multivoradales > JAHEKO01 > JAOTUP01. The sequence continues at coordinate 968 of JAOTUP010000464.1, forward strand.
TGGCCGAGAACGTCGAGCGCTACGAGAAGGCATATGGCGTCATCGAAGAGGCGCCCTCACCGGTCAAGGCAGAAGACATCAACTGAAAGAGAATCATGCGCTGTGAACGACCCTCCCGCGCTTGACAACGGTCGCCACGGGGTTGATGCCAAAGTGGTAGGCCAAATAGCTGAGCTGCGGAGCGTCGAGCAGCACCAGGTCGGCCCACTTACCCACTTCGATCGAGCCGATCTCTTGCCCGAGTCCCAACGAGCATGCGGCGTTGAGCGTCACTGCCGTCAACGCCTCTTCGATGGATAGGCCGAGCTCGTAGACAGCCAGGACGAAGATCATCGGCAACGATTCGGTATGAGACGACCCCGGGTTGCAGTCGGTTGCCAGCGCCACCGGCACCCCGTGCTCGATGAGCTGTCTCGCTGGAGCATATGAGTGCTTCATGAGAAAGAAGCTTGTGCCGGGAAGCAGGACGGCGATGACTCCGGCGGCCGCGAGCGACTCCATCCCGCGTCGAGACACGGCGACCAGATGATCGGCTGAGAGCGCGCCAAGCTCGGCGGCGAGCTCGGCACCTCCAGAGTCGACGAATTCGTCGGCATGAAGGCGGGCCTTCAGGCCATGCTGTATGGCTACTTTCAGGACCCGCGCAGACTCTTCGGCGGTGAAGACACCATGCTCGCAGAAGACGTCCGAGAAGCGCGCCAGGCCTTGCTCTGCGACACGTGGGACGATCTCCGAGCAGACGAGGTCGAGATACCGTTCTCGATCGCCACGGTATTCGAGTGGCACGTCGTGAGCCGCAAGGAGCGTCGGCACGAGATCGACGGCGTGTTCGTCGCCGGCGCGGCGAATCGCTCGCAGTTGTTTGAGCTCGGTCTCGAGATCCAGACCGTAGCCGCTCTTGGCTTCGGCTGTCGTCGTACCCCAGGCGAGCATCCGCTCGAGGCGCGATTTGACGAGAGCCACGAGGTCGTCTTCGGTAGCCTCGCGAGTAGCGCGGACGGTCGACAGGATTCCGCCGCCCTCGGCAGCGATTTCCATATAGGTCTTCCCTGCCAAGCGCTGTGCGAATTCACCCGCCCGGTCACCGGCCCAGGGCAGATGGGTGTGGGGGTCGACGAAACCGGGAACCAGCGTTCCGCCGCCGGCATCGAGACGCTCGGTTTCGGGAAGCGTGCCGAACTCGACTGTCAGCTCATCGTCGGCGCCTACAAAGGCGATGCGACCGTCGCGACAGAGAACGCTGACATGCGCGCGTTTGTGAATCCGTCCCTGCTCAGAGTGGCGCTGCGGCGTGGTGCCGATCGGCGTTGCCAGCTCCGAGACTCCGTGGATGAGAAGGTCGGTCATGGTGTTGTTCCGGAGGGGGCGACACTCGGGCGACCTCGTTCCAGGCGGCGATCGTTCATGGGCGCGGATCTCGGTGTCCGAAGAGTAATGTACCCACCCGCACGTGCGTTGCTCCTTCCTCAATCGCGATCCCGAAGTCGGCGCT
>JAOTUP010000463.1 GCA_029863825.1 Acidobacteriota bacterium
GTCATGTCGTTCGCCAGAGCGTCGCCCTGGACCCGATTCGGCGGTTCCTCGAAGGCAGGGACGAGTCGCCTATCCTGGGCGATGACCCCAAGTCGCTCGACGGTCACAAAGTCTTCTCGGTCGCACCGATCGGCCGGGCCGATTCACCCGAAGGGTATCTCTACGTCATTCTCGGCGGCGAGCAGTACGAGTCCACCGCGGCGATGCTGCAGGCGAGTCGCATCATGCGCCTCGGGATCGGACTCGTTGTCACGATCGTGCTCGTGGCCTTCGCTGCGGGCCTGTTCCTGTTTGCTCGCATCACTCGGCCGCTGCGAACGCTCAGCCAGGGCGTGCAGCGCTTCCAGAGCAGTGGATTCACGCGACCGGAGGAGATCGGACCCGCCGGTGGAGCCACGCGATCAGTTGCGGTGAGAGGAGACGAGGTCGAGACTCTGGGCGCGACGTTTCGGCGCATGGCGGAACGGCTCACCTCGCAGATGGAGGAGATCAAGAAGACAGATTCGCTCCGCCGCGACCTCATTGCCAACGTTTCGCATGATCTGAGAACGCCGATCACCTCTCTGCGTGGATATCTGGAGACGCTGATGGTGAAGTCCGACCGGCTCTCGGAGAGCGAGAAACGAGAGTATGTTGAAACCGCACTTCGACACAGCGAGCGACTGGGAGATCTCGTATCCGATCTATTCGAACTGGCGAAACTGGATTCCATGACGATCGAGCTCGAGATCGAGCAGGTGGCGATCGCTGAGCTGTTGCAGGACATGGCGCAGGATTTCCGTTTGCGAAGCCGCGAGAAAGAAGTCGATCTGCAAACCGATATCGAGCCGGACCGAGCCTTCTTCGTCGACACGGATGTCGGACTGATCTCGAGAGTCATGGCGAACCTCCTCGACAACGCCATTCGCCATACGCCGGCCGGCGGAGTCGTCACGATTCGGATGCTGGAGGCTGACACCGGGTACCGAGTCGAAGTCGAAGACACGGGTCCGGGCATCCGCGGCGAGGACCTGCCGCAGGTTTTCGACCGCTTCTACAGGACCCGCCGTTCGTCCTCGTCTCGAAACGATGGCGCCGGGCTCGGGTTAGCTATAGCGAAGCAAGCGCTTCATCTTCTGGGCAGCACGCTCGACGTCGAGACAAGCCGGGTTCCCGGATCCAGCGGGACGACGTTTTTCTTCGTGCTCGACGCGGCGAGAGCCGGAGGCAGAGGATCCGGGGACGAGAAGGACCTGTGAGGCCTTGGCGATGTCGTCGTGACCGGCGAATGCAATCTTTCTCTCGAACCACCGGCATGAAAAGCGATCGAGGGGTCGCGCCGCATTCTTCCCTGGCCCGAGCCGGGCGCGGCAGGTTATAGAGCAGCGCCGAGTGCGGCTACTCGCGCCGCTTCGAACTCGTCGCCGGCATTCCACATCGGCATCGCGTCCGCTTGCGCCACCCAGTAGCCGCATTTGAACCCGAGGACGACATCGTCGACGATGCCGTCGAAGTTCCAGTCGGCAATCAGCTCGTCGGAGGGCTGGTGATAATGGGTCTCGGTCCAAAGGTCGATCTGCTCTTTGCCCCACCCGGCCGGCCGGCCGACAAAGTCAGTGCCGGTGTCGAGGTAGATCGCCGGCACGCCGATCTTCGCCAGGTTGAACTGGTCGGAGCGGTAGAAGTAGCCGCGATCGGGAAATTGGTCGGGCTTGACGATGCGACCCTGCTCGGCGGCGAAAGCATCGACGACGGCGTCGAGCGACGACTTGCCGTAGCCGATGTAAGTCACGTCGGTGGTCTTGCCCCAGATGTTGGCGCCGTCGTAGTTGATGTTCGCCGCCATCTTGCCCGGTGCCACAGTCGGGTGCTGGGCGAAGTACTCTGAGCCGAGGAGGCCCTGCTCTTCCGCCGCCACGAACGCGAAGAGAATCGAGCGGCGCGGTGGTTCGGGCAGCACAGTGAAGGCTTCAGCAATGGCGAGAACTTGCGACACGCCGGAGGCGTTGTCGAGAGCGCCGTTGTAGATATCGTCGCCCGCATCGTTCGGCTTGCCGACGCCGAGATGATCGTGGTGAGCTGTGTAAACGACATACTCGTCTGAGACCGATGAGTCCGAGCCGTTCAGGACGCCGAGCACGTTGGCCGTCTCCACTTGCTCGAGCTCGTTGGTCAGCCGAAGCGATGTCGTGATGCCAAGCGGCAGAGGTGTGAAATCGCGCGACTTGGCGGCTTCACGCGCCGCATCGAGGTCGTGGCCGGCGAGCTCGAAGAGCTTTCGCATGGCGTCCTCGGTGGTCCAGGCGGCGATCTGCAGGCGAGGCTCGCCGGTGCTCGGAATCTCGAACTGCGGTCCCGTCCAGGATGTCTGCACGACCTGGAAGGGGTACCCGGCGGAGGGCGTGGTGTGAATGATGATGGCTCCCACCGCGCCCATCTCCGCAGCCTTCTCGTACTTGTAATCCCAGCGGCCGTAATAG
>JAOTUP010000029.1 GCA_029863825.1 Acidobacteriota bacterium
CCTCCAGGACGATTTTCTCTTCGACGGCACGATCGCCGAAAACATCGGCTACAGCCGCCCCGGCGCGAGCCGCGCCGAGCTTGAAGACGCGGGGCGCCTGGCCCATTGCGAAGAGTTCGTCAGCGGCTTCGAAGACGGCTACGAGACGGTCATCGGCGAACGCGGCGTCAAGCTCTCGGGCGGCCAGCGGCAACGGGTCACCATCGCCCGCGCCATCCTCGCCAACCCCCGCATCCTCATTCTCGATGAAGCCACGTCGAGTCTCGACAGCGAGAGCGAGCAGCTCATCCAGGAAGGCTTCAACACCCTCAAGAAGGGGCGCACGACTTTCGTCATCGCCCACCGCCTGTCGACGATCAGGAACGCCGACCAGATTCTCGTCATTGAAGACGGCACGATCGTCGAGCGTGGCTGCCACGAGGATCTCCTGGCGCTGGCCGGCCGCTACCGCACGCTCTACGAGACCCAATACCGGATCGAATCCAACCAGTTCATCAACCCGGGCGAGGATTTTACTCCCCTCCGGGAGAGCGACCGCGGCCCGACCCCGGCAGCCGAGCCGACGCTCGGTCGCCTGCCGCGCGACTAGGTGCCCGTGGCGCTCGACGTCATTCTCGTCCTGGCTGGCATCGCCCTCCTCTATATCGGTGGCGAAGCACTGGTACGAGGTGCCGTGGCGCTGGCTCGCTCACTCGGCTGGAGCCCTCTCGTGATCGGGCTCACGGTGGTCTCCTTCGGCACCTCGAGCCCCGAGCTCGCGTCAACCCTGGCCGCATCCCTGCGGGGGGCGCCGGAGGTCGCCTTCGGCAACGTCGTCGGTTCGAACATCGCCAACGTCGGCCTGATCCTCGGCCTCACCGCCCTCATCTGGCCGCTCGAGACCACCGGCCGGTTCATCAAGCAGGAAGTGCCGTTCATGCTGGTCTCGAGCCTGCTGCTGTTTCCTCTCATCGCTAACGGCATGATCGGCCGGCTCGAGGGCCTGTTCTTGTTCGTGCTGCTGGTGATCTTTCTCCTCTACCTCATGCGGCGCGAGCAGGAGGATTCGACGGTCGAAGCCACGTTCGACAAAGAGTTCGGCGGCACCAAGCTTTCCTCGGCAGCAAGCATTGGCCTGGTCATTCTTGGTATCGGCCTTCTCGTGGCGGGCGCTCACGCCCTGGTGACCGGCGGCGTCAACCTGGCTCGCATTCTCGGTGTCAGCGAGCGTGTCATCGGACTTACCCTCGTCGCCCTCGGTACGAGCCTCCCCGAGCTCGCCGCGAGTCTCGTCGCCGGCTTGCGCAAAGAAGGCGACATCGTTCTCGGCAACATCATCGGTTCGAACATCTTCAACGTCCTTTGCATCCTGGGTATCACGCCGATGGTTCACCCACTGGTCGTCGACGCGTCCGCGGTGTGGCTGGACTTGACCGCCATGCTAGTGCTGAGCCTTCTGCTCTGGCCGCTCCTCGCCAACCGCCTCAGGCTCGAGCGCTGGGAGGGGTTCGTGCTCCTCGCCTTCTACGGGCTCTACATCGCCTGGCTGTTTCTGTAGCGCGTTGGCCACCTGCTGCTGCCGCAGCTCCGGTCCTGTCCCTGGGCGTTCAAAGGGGTCTCGATCGGATCAACCGGGATCCTCGATCGCCACAGCCGCTCAGTAATCCACCTCGACCGTCTCGACCTTGGCTACCCAGCGAACGTCGCTGTTTCCATCACCCGTGACCGTCACCACTACCTCGCCGAGAGTGGTGGCGGTGTCATTCGCGCTCAGCGCGACATCCCACGCGGCGGCGTCTTCGTACAGCTCCGTTTTCGTCGAGCCGAGAAGCGCTGTCGTTCCGGCGTTGTTCTCGACCACCCCTTCGAGACGGTACCCAGCCGACACGCCGGTGAGACTGCGTGCGACCACCGTAATCTCGAGCGTCCAGGTTTGATCGGACGGAATGAGCAGCTTGTCAGAGGCGTCGATCAAAAGCGCGATCGGAGTCGCGTCAGCGGTCTCGCCGCGGAGCGTGAAGATCGAGATTTGTGCCGACCCAGTCTGACCGTTGAACTCTCCAGCCCCGTACGCCCACTGCCCGCGCAACCTCGCGATGGCCCCCCTGCCACCCGGTATCGTCGAGAAGAACCCTCTGGTTTTATTGTTGATGCCACCACCGACCGCACTGCTGCCGCCGTTGGCCTGGTTCGACGTGCCACCGGCAACCACATCGTAGAAACTGATCCCCTCCGTTCCGGTCGCGTTGGCCGAGCCGCCGCCGATGAAGGAATGCGAGCCCCAGGCCCGGTTGTTCGAGCCTCCGGCCACGACCGCGTGAGTTCTGTCGGTCGTCAGCCCGAACTCGTTACCGGCCACATTTCCTCGCCCGCCGCCGACAAAGCCGTAGTCGTCGGTGACGCGGTTCTCGCCCGGACTCAGGGGAAATCCGCTGTCGTAGCCGCCGCCCGACACCGTCGCGCCAACAACGCCGCCCGTAACGAAGTTTCCCTCGTAGCCGCCCACGATGGTCGGACTCGTAGGGTCCGGAATCATCAGCAGAATCCTGGCGTCGCTGACCCTCAATTCGAACGACTGGTTGTTGACCGTACCAATGAACTGCTCACCCATGCCGACCGCAGCGGTTACAGGCACGGCCCCTGCGACAGTTGCGACAACGAGGAGAACCATCAACGGCAACCTCGAAGCGCTATTCCGTCTTCCTGTTTTCGATAAACCCATCATCCTCGTCATCTCCTTTCTCGAGCTTGACAACTGGCTCTGACCTCCCAGGCGCCGCCGCCGGGAGCCTTCGCCTCCCCGTGAGACATCGCAGCATCCCAGCCAGAGGGACAGCTAGCCCGGGTATCCAACGGCAGCACGCGGTCTTGTAGATTGACAGAATGCCACTCGGCCGAGAGCAGTGTCGCCACCCGAAGAGGCGGGATCAGTCCTGACGCCCAATCTCGACCAAGTCTCTTGATCGCCAGCAACCACACCGGAGTGCGGAAAAGCCTTCTGGGGCCATGATAGTCCGTATTTGACGCTCAGAAGACGGCCATGCACTTGATTGGCGACCGTGTGGTGCCGGTCTCGACGTCAACGCGGGTTGAGTTTTCAATGTCCTGCGCCGGAGCTGCTCCGCGGGCGTCGCGTTCTCCTCGCGTCAAGACCCGCCGAAAAGCGGCGCCGCCAGCAGACCTCCGAAGGCCACCATCAAGAGACCGAGGGTGCGGAAGAAGATCTTCATCCACAGCGGCACCGACCCTTTCTTGAGCGGTCGCCTGTGCTTGACTGGTGACGGTTTTCGCGCCAGAAGCTCGATCGGGGCAAACAGCAGGTAGAGCCCGATGACTGCCATCACCGCACCGGCCATCGGTCCCTGAAGCGAAACTCCCATCGGCTCTTCTCTTTTTTCAGTGAAGCGTTCCAGCACGCCCCCGAAAGATCTTCACGAACAGCTGTCTGACGGTACCACGCCCCCTGCCTCGGTCCCGGCAGGCTGCGAGTTTCAGTCGAGCATTCTCGAGCCCGCTTCTCAGTCGGACTCTTCACCGTCCAGAAACTGAAAGGCTCCGTCGATCTCTTCGTGGCTTCCCACCAACACCAGGCAGTCGCCGGACTCGAGCAGCATGTCGGATGACGGGTTTGGATGCGACCGCTCGCCGCGTACGACGGCGATCACGTTGGCGCCGCTCTCTCGACGCAGGTGGAGCTGCGCGAGGGTGCGTCCAGAGGCCCGACTCTCGCTCGTGATGCGGTAAATGTCGGTGGTGCCGGCCTCGAGTGCCGCCAGCACCGCCTCGGACGCGCGGCCGATCGGGGCACTGCGCAGCATCTCGTAGGCCTCGCCCCGCAGTACCCGGGTCTGGGCGCGGATCACATTGCGCGGCACGTGGTAGGCCTCCAACACGCGAGTGAAGATCTCGATTGCCGACTCGAACTCCTCCGCCACGACTTGATTTGCACCGGCGCTGCGCAGACCTTCAATCTCCGTGAACCGTGCAGTGCGGACGACGATCTCGACGGTGGGCGCGAGCTCGCGCGTCGCTCGCAGACTGCGACCGAGCGCGGCGAAATCCGAGATGGCGAAGACCACGAGCTTGGCGCGCTCCACTCCGGCTCGCTCCAGGATCTCCTGTCTCACCGCATCACCGAACAGCACCGGCACGCCATCGCTACGCGCCTTGCGAACCGTGTCCGGATTGAGCTCGACCACGAGATGAGGGATCTGCGTCTCACCCAGTACTCGCGCCAGGAGACTGCCGTTCATGCCGTAGCCGATAACAACGACATGGCCGGACAGAGGTTCCTTGTCTGAGGTGCCGTCCTTTTGCGCACTGCTCCCGATCCGCCTGGCGATCCCGTCACCCATCGCCGGCGCGATCCGCACCAGAAACGGCGTCAGGGCGACGGTCAGAACCGCCGCCACCAAAAGGTACTGAAACCGCTCTCCCTGCAGCAGGCCGTTGGCGCGACCAACCTCCATCAGGACGAATGAGAACTCGCCGATCTGGGCCAGACCGATGCCGCAGACCACGGCGATGCGAGTGGCGAAGCCGGCCAGCTTGAGTGCCGCCACCGCCGTCAGCGCCTTGGCGAGCACCAGAAGCAACGCCAGCCCTGCAAGCAACGGCAGTTGCGAGCCGGCAAACCGCAGGTCGACCAGCATGCCGATGGAGACGAAGAAGATGCTGGCGAAGAGGTCGCGAAATGGCGTGATGTCGGCGATGACCTGATGACTGAACTCGGTCTCGGCAACCAGCAGCCCGGCGAGAAACGCCCCCAGGGCCAGCGAGAACTCCAACCGCGCCGTAAACCAGGCCATGGCGAGGCAGATGGTCAGAGCGCCGAGGACGAAGAGCTCGCGAATGCGGGTACCGGCGATGATCCGAACCAGGCGCGGCATGACAGCGCGGCCGAGAAAGAAGACCACCGTCACCGCCGCGAGGCCACCGCCGAAGCGCACGGCGAGGCCGGAGGCTGATGCCTCGATCGTACCCGCCAGTACCGGCGTTAACGCGATCATCGGCACGATCAGCAGATCCTGGAAGAGCAGCACGCCGAGAACGACCCGACCCTGTGGTGTCGTCGTCTCGCGCCGCTCCTGGTACTCCTTGAGCACCACAGCGGTGCTCGAGAGGCTGACCACGAACCCAATGAAGAGGGCGTTTGCGACCGGCAGACCGAAGCCGATGACGACCGCCATCGTGAGCCCGGTCGCAAACACCCACTGGAGCGTGCCGCCGATCAGAAAAGACCGGCCAAGATCCCGCGTCTCGGCGGGAGTGAGCTGCAGCCCGATGACAAAGAGCAGCAGCGCGACGCCGATCTCGGCAAAGACCTCCACCTGCTCGGCCTCCGCCACCAGCGCCAGACCCGACGGGCCGATGAGCATGCCGCTCAGCAGGAAGCCGACCACGGGTGGGATGCGCAGGCGGGCCGAGAGCAGCACCACCGCAACTGCCGCAGCCAAGACCACTACGGCTTCCTGCAGGAACGAGACGGTTTCCATCGGCGGCAAGTATGCCCGAAAACCTCACGCGCCGGGAGTCGTCACGTGCGGAGCGAAACGGCGACGACGGAGGATTCACTCCTGTGATCTGGACCCGAGCCTCCGCTCGACGAGCCGCTCGAAATCCTCGGTGGACATCATGTGATCGCAGCCGATCTCGGGGAGCATCTCCTGCCGTCGTGCCTGGGACGCATCGAAGGTCGCATCCTCCACACAGAGCACCCGGTAGCCCGCCGCAATCGCAGAGCGCGCTGAATTCCCCAGGCAGGCTCCCGTGTCTCCGCCGACGAAGACGATGTTCTCGACCTGCAGGTTCTCGAGCACGTGAGCGATGTTGGACGAGGCAAACGCATCCTGGGCGGTCTTCGCGATGACGTACTCCCCGGGGCGCACACCGAGCTCGTCGGCGGGCTTCGAATCGGGTTCCGAGATATGGTGCGGCCACGTTGAGGTGTCCGCTCCGTAATTGTCCATGAAGGCGTTGTAGGTGGCGGGATCCAGATCCATGCCGTCCTCGAACTGATAGCCCCAGTGCACGAAAATGAGCGGCATGCCCAGCGCCCGGCTCGTGTCTGCCACGCGCCGCGCATTGGGAAGCGCGACCTCCACCAGATAGCGGCGTGCCTCGTCGACATCGGCACGCGTGATCCCGATCTCGGCAAAGCCTTTCGGGAGCGGCTCATCTCGCCACATCGGCGGCTGAAAGTCGATACTGACGAACGCCGCGTGGTCGAAAAATGCCGGATCCACGTCGTCGACCGAACCCTCGCCTCCCACTTGCGTCTTGCGCTCGCGTTCTCCGGCATCGCCGGGTGCCAGCGCCAGGATCATCAATGCTACGGCCCATCCCAGGCTCAATCGTGCTCTCGAAGAGGTCATCATCTCGTGCGTACCTGAAGTGAAAAGGGTTTTTTGATAGCCGGTAGTATACGAGTAGGCGATTTCACGGAGCGTCTGCATGCAACCGAAACGGTGTTTCCTCGTTCTGCTTCTCCTCATCCCGGTATGGCTCGTGTCCGCCTGCGGCCAGGACGCGACGTCGACGCCCGACGCGTCCCCCGCCGTCTTCGAGAGCAAGCGTCTCTTGGCCGAGCAGATTCTCGCCGATCAGGGATTGCGCGACGTGCTGGCCAAGGCGAAGGATCTCCTGGCCACCGGCTTTACCGCCGGAGAAGGTTACGAAGAGGTCTGGATCCGGGACTTCGCCACCTTCATCGAGATCTCGTGCCAAGTGCGCGAGCACGACGAGATCCGCGACAAGCTGCTGATGTTCTTCCGCTTCCAGGGCGACGACGGCAACATCGTTGACGGCTTCATGCCCGCCGCCGACGAGGGCGCCGGCTATGACTTCATCGTCAAGGACTCGGTGCCGGGCTTCAAGGCGCACAAAAACACCGTCGCAACCGACCAGGAAAGCAGTCTCGTCCAGGCGGTCGCGAGATTCGTTCGCACGACCTCCGACACGACCATTCTCGATGAGGTCATCGACGGTCGCACCGTGCGCAGACGAATGAGCCGGGCGCTCGAGTACCTCCTCGATCACCGCTGGTCCGACGAGCACGGACTCCTCTGGGGCGGGACGACCGTCGACTGGGGAGATGTCCGCCCCGACCACGAGTGGGGCGTGGTGCTCGACAAGAGCAGTCACCGGGCGATCGACGTCTACGACAACGCGATGTTTCTGATCGCGATCGCCGACTATATCTCGTTGCCGGGACACGACCCGGAGACGCGCGCCGACTGGGCGGAGGTCCATACCACTGTGAGCGAGACCGTACGAGCCCGCTTGTGGGATCCCGACCGACAGCAATTCGTCGCCCACCTCTACCTGGACGACTCACCGTTCCCGGATGACGTCGACGAAAGCGGCATCTATTACCACGGCGGCACCATGACCGCCATCGCTGCCGGCCTGCTGACGCCCGACGAGATCGCCGCCTCGCTGGCTCGCATGGTCGAGAACGTACGCCTGAGCGGCGCGCCCAGCATCGGCCTGACCGTCTATCCGCCGTACCCTGAAGGCGTCTTCAAGAACCCCATCCTCACCGTTCCCTACACCTACCAGAACGGCGGCGACTGGACCTGGTTCGGCGGCCGCATGATCCAGCAGCTCGTCGCCCACGGCATGGTCGAGGAGGCCTATCGGGAGATCCGTCCGATGGTCGACCGCGTGCTCGCCAACGACGGCTTCTGGGAGTGGTACACGAAAGACAACGAGCCCGCCGGTTGGGGCACCTTCCGCGGCTCGGCCGGGGCGCTCGGGCGAGCCATCGAGATGCTGTTCGAGTGGGCGGAGAAAACGGTCCGCTAGTCGTTCCTGTCGCGCTCCCCTTGTGCCAGCTGCCCTCTCGCGTCGAGTGCTTTGCGTTGAACCCGAAGACGTTGCAACGCCTCTGATACAGTGCTCGCGGCTCGTTTCACAGTTGTCTGCGGCTACCTGTCTGGAGCCCGGAAGCCTTGTCTCTGACTCCAGGATCCCATCTTGGCCCCTACGAGATCCTCGACCTGTTGGGCGCCGGAGGGATGGGGGAAGTCTACCGAGCCCGCGACCCGCGGCTGAGTCGCGAGGTCACCATCAAAGTACTGCCCGAGCAGATCAGCGATCCGGAGCGGCTGCGCCGCTTCGAGACCGAAGCCAGAGCCACAGGCCTCGCCGCCGCCCACGAGCGGGGAGTCATCCATCGCGACATCAAGCCCGAGAACATCTTCGTGACCACGCAAGATGAGATCAAGATCCTCGATTTCGGTCTGGCAAAGCTGGCGGCCCCCGAGGGCGCGGTCGACTCGATCGCCGAGACGGCGACGGCGACGGCGATTCTACCGACCCAGTCGGGACTGGTCCTCGGCACGGTGGGTTACTTCTCGCCGGAGCAGGCCCGGAGCGGCGAGGTAGACCAGCGCTCGGACCTGTTCTCACTCGCCGCAGTCCTTTACGAGATGTTGGCCGGACGGAGGCCGTTTGCCGGCGATTCGCAGGTCGACGTCATCTCCGCCATCCTGACCGAGACACCGCCGGAGCTCTCCAGCCTCGGTATCGACGTCCCTCGACTCCGACCTGGTCATCCAGGCCTTCGAGAGGGCTATCGAGCTCGATCCGACGTTCGCTCCCGCCCATGCCATCCTCGCCGACTTCCTGAGCTATCTGGCAATGACCGGCAATATGGCGCAGGGTGACGCCTATCTACGCTCCCGGCAGCTCGCCCGCCGGGCGGTCGAGCTCGATCCCGACCTGTCGTTGGCCAGAACCGTCCTCGCTCGGATTCATTTCCAATACGAGTGGGACTGGCCGGCGGCTCAGTCTGAGTTCGACCGCGCCCTAGAATTGGACCCGAACGATGCGGCCACACTGAATATGTACGGAGCGTACCGCGTCATGGTCCATGCCGAGCGCGAAGAGGGGCTTTCGCTCCTCAAGAGAGCCAGGGACCGCGACCCCTTCAATCGCGGATTACACTTCGATCTCGGGGTCTACAGCTTCCATTGCCGACAATACGACGAGTCGATCCGCCACCTGGCTCAAGTCTCCGAATTGACGCCCGAGTTTGCGTTTCCTCGGCTCATGTTGGCCTGGAACTACGCCCAGAAAGGTTGGAACGACAAAGCCGTACGGCAGTGTGACGAGGCGATCGAGGAGGCGAAAAATCGATTCGATCATGGGGTGTTGAGTAGCTGCGCCTGGGTCAACGGCCTCGCCGGGCGGCCCGACGTCGCCGCTCGGCTGGTGAGCCGCCTCGAGCAGGCGCCGACGGGTGTCCGCGTGGACCCAGTTTACTTGTCCTGGGGCTGCATAGCGGTCGAGGACTTCGACTGCGCCATCGAGCAGCTCGAAAAGGCCCTGCGGCAGCGCTCGTCGACGATGGTCTTCTTGCGGGTCGCGCCCGGCTGGGACCCCCTGCGAAACGACCCCCGCTTCGAGGCCATCCTCGAGGAGATGGACTTCCCGGCGTAAAAGTCGGCCTGGCCACCTTCGAGCCCTGCACCTACCCAAAAAGGTGTGGCCTGCCTCGCCGCGAGGCTCTAGATTCGACGGCAAAGGCAGATCTTTTCTGCGCCGCCTCATTTTGCCAGGTGGAATCGGGAGTCAGCCATGCGCCTTGCCTCGAGCACTCGTCCCCGTCCAACCACGACCACTCCCACCTGCGGCGCCGTTCGCGCGCTCCTCGTGGCCCTGGCCGGCGCCCTCGTCTGTCTTCCCGTGGCCCGCGCACAGGAGGTCGCGTCCCTCGCACCGGTCAAGGACAACACGCTGTACGAAGACGCCACCGGAAGTCTGAGCAACGGGGCGGGAGAGTACGTCTTTGCCGGCAAAACCAGGTCCAAAGGTCCGGACAATCCGGTCGAGATACGCCGCGGTCTCATACGCTTCGACCCGGCGGCCACCCTTCCGGCTGGCTCGACCGTCACCGCTGTCACGCTTACACTCACCGTTTCACGGGTTGCACAGACCGACCCCTACGGCGTGGCTCTCCACCGCGTCGTTGCCGACTGGGGCGAAGGCACGAGCGACGCTGACGGGGAAGAGGGGGAAGGCGCCGCCTCCACTACGGGTGATGCAACCTGGACTCACACCTTCTTCAACACGACTTTCTGGGCATCTGCCGGCGGCGACTCCATCGGAACCACCAGCTCATCGCAATCGATTGGGGACGTCGGCGTCTATGCCTGGTCGTCGCCGACGATGGTCTCCGAGGTCCAGGGATGGCTGGACGGCACACTTGCCAACTACGGCTGGATTCTGATCGGCGACGAAAGCACGGATCGCACCGTCAAGCGCTTCAACTCGCGCGAGAACACCACCGCCGCCACCCGACCCGTCCTCGCCGTCACCTACACACCGCCCACCGGCACCGCGGCCTGCTGCGACGGCAGCGGTGGCTGCACCGTCACCACCCAGGGCGCGTGCACCGGCACCTGGTTCGAAGCCGTTGACAGCTGCTCGCCGAGCCCCTGCGAGGGCGCTTGCTGCCTCGGCGACGGCTCCTGCAGCGAGAGCCAGACCCTGGCCGAGTGCACCGCTGCATCCGGCAGCTATCAAGGGGACGAGTCACTCTGCTCGGGTGTCACCTGCCCCGTCCTCACCGGCGCCTGCTGCGTGCCAGGCACGCCTGGCTTCTGCTCGGTTGTCTCCACAGCTGTCTGCACCGGTCTCGGCGGCACCTTCCAGGGTGTCGACACCTCATGCCAGGTGGATCTCTGCCCGTTCGTCGATCCGCTGCCGATCCCCGCCATTGCCGTGCCCACCGCCGGCACCCCCGGCGGCACCGCCAGCTACGAGATCGCCATGACCGAGTTCACCCAGGTGCTCCATCGCGACCTGCCGGCCACCACCGTCTGGGGCTTCGGCGGCACCTACCCGGGGCCCAACATCGAGGCGCGAAGCGGCCAGCCGGTGACGGTGACC